>JACDGI010000276.1 GCA_013821665.1 Anaerolineae bacterium | reverse complement strand
CAGAAGACAAGCACACTAAAGGTGCTTCAATAAAAGGTATTTTTCTTTGATAAGTGCGGGCGGGATAAATCCGCGCCCCTACAAAAACAGGATTTTGGGCTAAAGAAGTACGAATCTTGTAGGCATTCGAGTAAAACAAATACCGGACAAGCCGTAAACGGGACTCAAAATCGTTTAATAACCCCTTGGACAAATAGGAAAATATGTTATTTTTAGCCTGAATTCATGGACATCTACCTCTGAAAGACCCCAAACCCCTCCCCGTAGTAACAATGAGGGGCTTTAAAGACTTAGTTACCACCGTTTAGTGGGTACTACGTCGGTATCATTTTTAATCCACTATTAGAGCGAATTTTCTTGAAGTCCGATACGACCAATATCAAATTCGCAGAGTGATGGCTTGACCACGCGCAGGGCAGCCGGTAATACCGTAACCGCCATGCGGCTGGCTTTTGACCCCAATTCGGGTAGCAACTCACCATCCATGTGAATGGGCAACGGCTGCTTGGCGATGACGGTCATTTCGGTGATGCGTTCCAAAATGACAGACTTGGAATGAGTATGGGCTTTGCGAGTGATTTGTAGGGCTAACCAAATCAAACGTGGTAATGAAACCGGTTTAATGATGCACACGTCGAGATAGCCATCATTGACTTTAGCCTCCGGTGTCAGCGGAACGCCACCGGCTATAACGGGTGAATTGCTGACCGTCAGCGCCAAAATACGCCGTCCATGAAAGCGTTTGCCGTTCTCAGAGATGCGTACATTGGGCAGGAAGCGATAACTGAGGATGGTTGCGATGGCGGCTGGAATGTGAGCAAAACGCCGCCCGAAGCGCCGGCTGGCATCCAAGTACTGCTCGTTAGCCCAACTCAATAAACCGAGGCTGGTGGTGAGACAAAAATAGCGTTTCAGATCATCAAAGACGACTTGCCCAACATCAAGCGGCATGGTTTGCTGCTTGGCGTTCGAGGTTTTCTGCGCGGCCTCGGCGGCTTTCAAGGCCACAAAAAAGTCATTACTGGTGCCAAAAGGCAGCACACCAAAAATCGGACGGTGGGCTTTATTAGGGGCGTGGCTCATCAGACCGTTCAAAACTTCGTTAATGGTGCCGTCGCCGCCACCCGCGAAAATCATGTCATAACCGGCTGTGGTGGCATCAGCGGCCAGTGAGGTGGCATGTCCGGGATGTTCGGTTTCGAGCCAATCGACCGTATCGAGATGAAGCGCTTGTTGGAGATGCTGCAAAATGTCAGCGTGTCCGGCACTGATACGTTGAGACGTTTCCCCGCTGTGAGCGTGAGGATTGAAAATCACCACGGCTTTCATAACATCGCCATTCTATAGAACTGATTTTGAGCTACTCACACGCTAACATACTTCCGGGCTTTTGGAAATGGGTTTACAGGTGGATAACAAATGGTATAAAGCGCCTATACTGACCGCGCTCAGTACGAAGAGCTACCATTTTTGGATAGTGGTTGTCAAGTGATTTACAAGTTAGAGTGGTATTTGGTCAGCGGATGAGGCAGGCCTCATCCCTACGAAAATCCGCCGGGCTAATAGCCTAAGTCAAAAGCGGCGGAGAAGTCTCTGACCCTTCCCTACGAAATACAAGATATGCGCGCGCTTTGGTTTTTGGAATTACCTTAATATTTCGTGATGAAGCAATAAGCCACTTACTTGTGAACCGAACTTGCATGTCATACGTATAGACCTATACAGCCTAAATAACAAACTGATTCAGGAGACAATTGATGTTCGAGTTTAATCCACTCTCGCCTGAGTTCAAATCGAATCCGTATCCTTTTTACGAAACGCTGCGTACAACTGCTCCCCTCGTGTATTGGGAACAATGGAACATGTGGTTTGTCACCCATTACGATACGAGTGTCGCACTGCTCAAAGATAACCGTTTGGGTCATGAACTGCTGAGCGTCATGACACGCGAACAATTGGGTGTGGGCGAACCGCCAGCCAACCAGATCCCGCTGGTTGAAATGCAGAGTGCATGGATGCTGTTTCGTGATCCGCCAACCCATACCCGTTTGCGGATGCTGGTACACAAAGCCTTTACGCCCCGTATGATCGAACAATTACGCACGCGTATCCAAAGCATCACCGACAGCTTAGAGGATGCGGCACTGGCTCAAGGTGAGATGGATGTTATAGCGGATTTGGCTGCACCACTGCCGGTGATGGTGATCGCCGAGATGCTGGGCGTACCAGAAAGTGACCGACATCTGTTTCCGGGCTGGTCGCGTGATCTGGCCTATACACTGGAATTGACGGAAGCAGCGGACATTTATGATAAAGCCGCCGTCGCCAGCGTCGATTTCTCGGCTTATCTGCGTGATCTGGCCCATGCCCGCCGCAAAAATCCGCAGCCGGATTTGATGAGTGCGCTGGTGGCAGCGGAAGATCAGGGTGATAAACTGACCGAGCAAGAACTGATTTCTACCTGTATTTTGCTGCTGCTGGCGGGGCATGAAACTACGACTAACCTCATCGGTAACGGTATTCTGGCGCTGCTGCGTAACCCCGACCAATTGGAGAAGTTGAAAGCTCAGCCGGAGTTGGGACGTTCGGCTATCGAAGAACTGCTGCGCTACGACAGTCCGGTTCAAATGACGGGACGGGCAGCGCTGCACGACGTGGAATTTGATGGGCGGCAGATCAAGCAAGGGATGCAGGTGTCATTCATGCTGGGGGCGGCCAACCATGATCCGGCGGTGTTTGAGAATCCAGAAAAGTTGGACATTACCCGCGATCCAAATCCGCATTTGTCATTTAGCAACGGCATCCATTACTGCCTCGGTGCGCCGCTGGCTCGTATGGAAGGCCAGATCGCCATCCAAACGCTGCTGCGGTGTGCGCCGGAAATTAGCCTGTTAAATGACAATCCGACTTACCGTGAAACATGGGTGCTGCGCGGCTTGGAAGCCTTATCCGTCAAATTAGGGTGAAAACAAATACGGTTGAACCGCTGAGACGCGGAGGTCAAGGCGGAGAGATTGAACCGCTGAGATCAATGCAACCCCTACCCTAACCCTTCCCCGTATACAGGGGAGGGAGCCAGATACGGAGATCAAGACAGAGGTATTTTTCATAACCAGAGTGCGGGAGTGTGGCATTATTGGGTATGATCTGTGTGATCATCTGGATTGGATGACGATTAAGGGGGAGTCGATGGATACCATCAGCAAGATTTTAGTGGCGCTCGTGGCGATTGAACACGTTTATATTTTGTACATGGAAATGTTCTTGTGGACGACACCGAGCGTCCGCAAAAACTTCGGGACGACCGAAACGTTTGCCAACGAGTCGAAGGCACTAGCGGCGAATCAAGGTTTATATAATGGCTTTTTAGCGGCGGGTTTGGTTTGGGGTGTCATCAACCCGACTCCGGCTTTCGGGCATCAGATTCAGATTTTCTTTTTGGTGTGCGTAATTATCGCGGCCATTTACGGCAGCATCACCGCCAAGCGTTCGATTTTGTATGTGCAAGGTGGGCCAGCCTTGATCGCGTTGATCGTGGTGCTGGTCGCAGGCGGTTAAGGTTTTTAATTGTAGCGCCAAAGACGAAAACATATCGCCATCCACAGGAGGCTTCGCACAGTACGCCAAAGCATACAGAGAGCGCCAAGGTGTGTTGGATCGGCAGGTTAGAGTCATTGGTAGAAGTCGTGGAGGGCAAAGTTGGGCATACCGACCCCACCCCCAGCCCCTCCCCAAAACACAGGGAGGGGGGAAATGCAAAATCTCTCCACCGTTCAGTGGGGTGGTACCAGCAAACATAGCGATAGGCGTTTTAGAACGGGTAATGCAAGGAAAAGGGCATGGCGAATGTCCTTTTTTTGTTGGAGGTCGTGTATGGTCAATATGATCCAGCATCATATTCAGGTTTTCGGAGGGAAGTTTATTGCTGTCGAGTTCGGTCTGGTGGCCTTACTCGGTGTTTTTCTGGTGATTTTCTCGGTTATGGCGAGGCAGTTTGGCTTGGTGGTGGTGTCGATTGGCATCACGCTTAATAGTCTGGTGGTGGTGGGTTATGGCTTACAAGCGATAAACGGCAAGCTGGGCAAAGCGCTGCAATCAACGGAAAGCAACCGAGCGTTGGTCGAAACGCTGATCTTATCGGTGACGATCATTCTGCCGTTTGTGTTGTTGATTCTGGTGGGTTACGAGCGCATCACTTCGCGGCTAAGTTGAAATGTTAGCTTACGATAACGGAATACTTTGTTAAATTAAATCAACGAAGAGGCAGTAATTTCTTCAAAGGGTTAGTTTAATATGGGATATGTTTTTACCCAATCCAGCAATCCATCCTTCCTAAATATGTAAACACGAACTATAGAATACATCAAGGTTGGCGAGATGCTTAATAAGCTGTTGCATTTGTGATCTACACCTAGGCATCTATGAACCTTACCATGTCTGCATATATGAATCAGACCTCGGTGGATAGAGCATTTTAAAGCAACCAAAGGTTGATAAGGGTTTCAATCCCTTTAGGACAATGCTTCGCCAAAGATCTTTAGGAAAAACCATAGGCGGGCCGGGTGGACTATCAAGATATATAAGAACTTGGTCTATGGAACCGGGTTCAACGACTCGAATACCACTGATCCATTCGTTGCCTGTAATACACGTTTCTACATAATTATTTGAAACGTTTGACGGTGAAGTCGCATAAATTACGTATCCCTTATCCGGATAGAATAACGCAATTCGACTATCAATGATCGTAAAATCATTGCTTATCACCGTATAATAAACGAGGGCATCATCGGTTTTCCCTAGATGATTGATAATATCGTTTAGAGAAAGTGAAAAAGCCTGCGCTGATAACTCCATTTGGGAAATGACACCATCAACGGTATCAATGTGTACCTGCATACCGTCATCCGTCTGTGCCTTGAAACTTTTTGTACCCAGCTTCCAAGTTGATTTATAAGTGTCCAATTCCTCGAAACGATTGAATTTCTTTTTGAGCGATGCACGTAAAGTGTCCAAGTTGGTCTGCCCAACGACCAAATCATTCCAACAGGCGATATTACATTCTTTACTTTCAAATAACTGTGAATCGATAGGTGCTTTAAGGATGAAGGATTGAACAACGGGGATGAAAGCTAAGCCGACGAGGCAAAAACCAAATCTTCTTGACCAAATAATTCTATGTGGAGAAAGTCCCGACTCTTTTTGTGTTACCGAAAATATCCAAAATAGGACTAAGCAAGCCAGTGAAAAAATGAAAACAGCCACGCCTCTATCTGTAATCATATACTTTACTGTCTATTCAGATTCGTTTTCTTCACCGTCGTCGTCTTCATCAAAGGCGGTTAGACGCATGAAGGCGCGTTCCTGTGGGGTCATATCGGTGGCATACTCGACATCATCATGGGCTTCCAGAATACGGTAGCCCTCTTTGATATAACCGCGAATGGTGTGCAAGCTGATGCCCATTTCATCGGCGGCCAGATGAGCAGGTAAGCCATCCAACACGCAGAGCTTGAGTGCTTGCCCGATGCGTCCGGTGAGTTCGGGGAACTTACGCATCCCCGGTAGGACGGCGGCGTGGAAGATACGATGGTTAAAACGTTCGGCGCTGGCATGGGCGATGCTGGGCGTGACGGTGAAATCATGGTTAAGCGAGTAGACGATTCCCCACGCGATCTGCAAGCCCACATCATGTTTGAGGAAGTAGCCCGATGCACCGGCGTTGGCTGCCGCTTCAACCAGATTAACGGTGGCTTCTTGTCCGAGACATAGCACGCGCACCTGAGCAATGCGCTTATGTAAATCGACAATGGTTTTGCTGAGTGTGTCCGGCCCGCCAATATGGTCGGCTTCCAGCAGGACAATGTTGGGCATCTCGGCCAGCGGTGTACTGTTGATGTGAAGCCACATATCCTTCAACGAATCGGCCATATGCGTGACGCGTGTGCGCCGATCCCATGCGAGGAAGCTGTTGATGGCATGGGACGCGTAAAAATCCGTGTCCATAATCACGACTTTGAGATTAATCTCATGATGAGCGGGTGTAGCCACGCAAACCCCCTGAAGATGTCCAATCACCTTCATCAGTGTATGAGCGATTCTCTTATTGAGCAACTGCCGTAGCAGGACTGCATTAAGTGGTGGAATATGAGGCTGACCATACCGACCCCACCCCCAACCCCTCCCCGAAGTATCAGGGAGGGGCTTTAAAGTCTTTTAGAGATCACCTTGAGTGTTCTCATCGGCGAAAATAAATCTCTACAGTTTATGTTGTGCTACCCTACCACTGCCCTGATTTATTGCATCGGCGGCATGACACCGACTGACTTCCATGTGACTTCAAAGGTGTAAGGCCAATACTTGCCGGTGATCAGGAAATGGCCGGTGGCGGGATCATAAGCAATGCCGTTGAGATACTCGCGTGCATCGGCCTCAATGGGGGCATCCGCAGCCAACAGGGTTGAGCCGTCGATCACACCGGTGACGATGCCGCTGGCCTTATCAATACGCAGGATAAAGGTAGTCGGCCAGATGTTGGCGTAAATAGTATCACCGACCACTTCCAACTCATTCAAGCCGCCTAATGACCGTCCACGGGCGGTGATGGTATCAATCGCCAGCCCATCAAGTGTGACCGGAATGGTGTCAAGGACTTCAAAGGTTTTGGGATCGCGCTTGAACAGCGATGGTGAACCATTGCTCATCCACAGCACGTTTGCAGCACTATCATAGGTTAAGCCCCAACCTTCACCCTGATATTTGAGGGTGTCTGGCAGTTGCTTGAGGGTTTTCCAGTCATATTGGTAGACGATTTCCTGCTTGTAGGTCATCTGGAGCAGACGGTCGCCCACGATGGCGATACCTTCGGCATAATCGTCTTTGCCCATCGCGAACTGCTGCACGACTTTGCCGGTAAACGGATCTACTTTACGCACCGAGGAGTGTTCGTTTACGCCCACGCTTTCATAGAAAAAACCATCTTGCAGCAGCAGCCCTTCTGTCCACGCTGTGGGATCATGGGGACGTTTCGAGATGATTTCCGGCGTGAGCAGTTCAACGTGGTTCGGATCAATCGTGGCTTCAGCGGTTGCCTCGGCAGTCGAGTCCGGTGCGATAGGGGTCGGTGTGGCGGTCTGGGCGGCTACCGTCCATGTCATAACCAGCCCTAAAAGTACAGCAATCAGTATTGGTTTTAAACGAAGTGTCATAGTGATTATTTGGGTGTCGAGTGTTAAACAATGGGCTTATTTTAGCATAAGCGGCAGTATAATGCGGAAGATACTGCCCTCGCCCGGTGTACTCTCAGCTTCGATAAAACCATTATGCACTTCCATAATTTTGCGTGCCAACGAAAGCCCTAAACCCACGCCGCCGATGTCCGTTTTGCGGGCACGATCAGAACGATAGAAGCGATCAAAAATCGAGTCAATTTCTGAGGGCTGAATGCCGATGCCCGTATCCGCGATTTCGATCTGGGCTGCATACCTGTTGGTGGTGCAAGTGCGGATAGTTATGCTGCCGCCATCGGGTGTGTACTGCACGGCGTTATTGACGACATGTGTGAGAGCGACCAGCAAATAATCTTTGTCGGCCATGACGATGATCGGTGTTTGAGCGGGGAAGTATTGCAGCTTCAACTGCTTTTTGGCGACAACCGTTTTTTGAGCATTCACCACATTATCCATGAGCTGATTGATGTCCAACCGACTTTTTTCGACATAACTCTCTGGCGAGTCGAGGCGCGACATGGTGAATAGGTCATCCAGAACGCGGCTGAGATGGGCGGTTTGGGTCTCAAGTGTGGTCAAATAGCGACTGACATTTTCGTCGGGCGGGACGACGCGCCGCAGCAAATATAGACTGGTATAGAGCGTGGCTAAGGGTGTTCGTAAATCGTGCGAGGCATCCGTAATAAACTGGCGCAGCACCAGACTGCGTTCGCGCTCCGCTTGGAATTCGCGCTGCTCGGCTTCTATCAGGCGGCGTTCGGTGATGTCGGTGGCGAGGCCATCAAAGCGCGTGAGTTCATCGGCAGCGTTATAGACCGGTGTGACTAGAACTTCGACCCAACGCACATCGCCATTTTTGCGGATGATGCGGAAAGGCTGTAGATCATGTTGGTCGCGGTTCACCTTTCTAAATTCGTCCCGAAAGCGTGGCATATCCTCAGGGTGGATAATTTTGTCCCAAATCAAGCGATCATCATAAAATTCTTGCGGGGAATAGCCATATAACTTTTCACAGGACGGCGATATTTGCAGCACCTGAGCGGTGACAGCGTTGAACGAGTAGAAAACGCGATCAAGACTATCAAAGAGATTTTTGATTTGTTCACTGGATTGTTTGCTCTGGGTGATGTCGCGCATGGCGATGACCCGTACTACTTGCCCCTGATAGGTGATGCTGCGCGAACGGACTTCCACATCGACACGGTGCCCATCGACATGTTGCAGCACCGACTCATAAACGAGGCTGTTCAGCGTGCGTGAGGCATAATATTTGGCGATGGTCGGGCGGGCATCAGGGGTCGTCAATTCGATGGTCATCTTGCCGATGAGCTGTTCGGCTGATGTGTGACCGGTCATTTCCAGTAGGGCATCGTTCAAATCTAAAATAAGCCCGTTGTCGTGGACGATAATGGCCTCAAAGCCAGCCTCAAGCAGGGTGCGATAACGGCCTTCGCTGGCAGTTAGCATCCTGCCTTGTTCTTCATTGCGCCGCAATTCCCATTGGCGCAGAGCGGTAATGGCCGTAATCAAAAACGTTAAACCAATGGTGAATTCTAAGCTGAAACGGATGTTAGCAAACTTTAATCCCGGCACCACGGCGGGTAACATCACCAGTCCGACAAGGTAGATCAGGGTTAGTCCCAGCAAGGTCTGCCACTGAATAATGAGTCCACCAATCAACAGCACCGCGATCATCCACATGGGTACTTCGCTGAGGTGCGTCGGATCATTGAAGGCACGATTAATCGTTTGGATATAAGAACTCAACAGCAGCGCGACCAGTAAGGCTAACATCGCTTTTCGATAGTGAATGGTGCGGCTGAGCAAATAACAGGCGAATACAATCCCTGTATTCACGACGAAAATAATAAGCGTATCAGAGGCGAACGGGTCGGTAATCGAGATGACAAAACGGCGAACGATCATCAACAGCAGCGTTGCCACGAGAATCAACGCCATCATCTGTGCGTCGCGGCGGTCTGAAACTCGCGTGAGGCTTGGATGCGGGTCTGTTAGCCGATGCACGAGCTTCATAACAAACGGTGGTGGGTGGATTTGAGAAGGCAGCAAACAAGTTACTTTCGATTATGCGGCGCACTGTCTCATTATCTTACTTCGACTTCCTGCTTTTTCGCCCTTTAGAATCACATTTGTTGAGAGATCGTGACACTTGTCCAGTCCGGCGGATGCTCCCGTAAGCGCCACAGCCATCCAAACGGATAACCGAGCATCTTTGCCACATCACCAATCACGCGGATGACCAGCACCATCAGGCTTAAATAGAGCCAATCGCTAACTGTGTGGTTCTTATCCCTTGTAACCATTTTCCTCAAACGCTGATAAGGCTGACGCAGATAGACATAGCCTG
>JACDGI010000275.1 GCA_013821665.1 Anaerolineae bacterium | reverse complement strand
GGATAGTCATCAGTCATCCAAATAGGCATAGTCAATCTGCGAATATGCTGGTATCCGGTTGTTACTTTTCTAAAAAGGATGACATTCGTTTTTCAACGCGTTTGATATGCTGGCTTAGTAAGCTGATGGCCTTTTTTTTGTCACCCTCTTGAAGCGCTGCAACAATGGCTTGATGTTCTTGGGTCGAATGGTCACGGTCAAATAATCCAACGCCGATATACAAGCGTGATAGATGAAGATGCACATGTAAATCGTCCCACGCCTCTAACAAAAAGCTGTTACCCTCTAACTTGACTAGTGCATAATGAAACTGATTGTCCAGCGCCATATAATCCCGAAAATCATCATAAATCTTGCCGTCAGAACTGGTCTGCATTTGTTCCACTAAGGACTTAACTGTTTCAACTGATTCCGGGCTTATTTTGGCTTCAGTAAGCGCGTGGATTTCTAAAACATGGCGCACCTCGAAGAGTTGATGAAGCTCGACAGGTGTCAGTATATTGGCTACTACAAAACCGTGATTGGTTTTCTGCGTGACCAATCTTTCACCATGTGCGCGCATCAAAGCCTCGCGCACAGGCGTATTACTCATATTGAGCTGGCGTGCTAAGCTATCAATGCTAATGGGGGCACCGGGCTGAAAGCCTTGATTGATAATTGCCTCAATGAGAGAGTTATAAGCAATATCTGTTAACGACAAATAGGACTGTCGTTTAAGCATGGTGTAGTTCGAATTCTCACTTTGGTCGGCCATACATTAAGCTCCATAACGCCGTAATCATTACTCATTGTTATATCGGCCTGATTATAGTCAGCGCTTTCTTTTCAAGTCAGTTCCTCGATCTTTCGACGCTAGAAGCCTTAAAAGATGTTGTTTGACAAATGACTAGAGGCATGGTATTTTTCATGCATCATGCATGATACATCATATATGTAATATTGAAAACTGTCCAAAAGATTGAGAAAGGCAAACCAGTCGTTCACAAAATTGAGAGGTGATTGTCGATTGCAAAATTCGAATTATGGAGTAGCTGTTATGAAAAACTTTAAACCTTCTCTTTTCTTAACCCTTCTCATGTTACTTGTTGTGGGAATGGGTACCACATCCGCGCAGGACAAGCCCTTTGCAGGGGTGACCGTTCGCGTACTGAGCTTTGATGGACCGGCAGTAACTGAGCCGCTGCTGCGACGCGGGCCGGATTTTGAAGCACTCACCGGCGCACATATTGAAGTTACTACGGTTCCGTTTGCCGACCTTTTTAACAAAATTCAGACCGACCAAGCTGCCGGCACGAACAGCTATGATGCATTTATCCTTGCGCCACAGTGGCACGCCGACCTGATTACCCCCGGTTATCTCGAAGACTTGACCGACCGTGTCGGCAAAGATAAAGATATTCAGTGGGATGATATTGGCCCCTTCTTCCGTAATTTCATCGCCAGTTACGACGGCAAGATTTACACGATTCCGTTGGATGGCGATTTGCATACCGTTTATTACCGTACCGATGTGTTCAAGGATGCCGGATTAACTCCCCCTACTACATGGGAAGATTACCTGAAAGTGGCTGAGAGCCTGAATGGTAAGGATTTGAACGGTGACGGTACACCGGACTACGGTTCGTGCATTCCGAAAAAACGCGGTGGGCAAGGTTACTGGTGGGTGCTGGACATTGCCAGCGGTTATCTCCAGAGCCAAGGCACGGCACAGGGTATGTTCTTCAATACAGATGATATGACTCCCTTGGTCAAGAATGATGGTTTCATTCGCGCATTGGAGATTTACAACGAAACCACCAAGTTTGGCCCACCGGATGAATTAAATTTGGATTTGAACAGCACACGTAGTCTCTTCCTGACCGGTCGCTGTGCATTGACCATTGATTGGGGCGACATTGGCTCCTTGTCGATTGATCCTAAACAATCGACTGTACAAGATAAAGTCGGCACGATACTTAATCCGGGTTCAACACAGGTGGTTGACCGTGCGACAGGCAAACTTGTGGCTTGCGATAAGACGACTTGCCCTTACGCGGTTGACGGTGTGAACCATGCACCACTGGCAGCTTTCGGCGGCTGGGGTGGCTCGGTCAGTGCAGCCGCCAAACCAGAAGTCAAGGATGCTGCTTATGCATTCTTCTCGTATCTGACCCAACCAAAACAATCTGGTGAGGATGTGACGTTGGGGAAAACCGGATATAACCCCTATCGTGCTTCGCAATTCGCGAGCCTCGATGCATGGATCAAGGCTGGATTTAGCGAGACGGCTGCCAAGAATTATCTAGGCGCGATTGAGCAAAGTGTGAGCAGCCCGAATATGGTTCTTGATCTCAGTATCCCGCAAGTCGCTCGCTACCAGCAGGTGGTGTTGGATACGGTCGTCAGCCAATTCCTCGCGGGTGAGTTCACTGCGGCACAGGCTGCTGACGAAATCTACAAACAATCGGAAGAAATTACCGACGAAGTAGGGCGTGATGGGCAGAAGGCCGCCTACTTAGCCTCACTGGGTG
Source organism: Anaerolineae bacterium (assembly GCA_013821665.1). GTDB lineage: Bacteria > Chloroflexota > Anaerolineae > Aggregatilineales > Phototrophicaceae > CFX2. Next base: position 7,113 of record JACDGI010000275.1, on the reverse strand, counting down.
TCAGTACGACTAAGTGAGGTAGCTCTAAGAATAGACGCGGTACTTCACCTAGCACGATAGATCCTTCTACAAACTAAGAGTTCAACTTATTCAAAATACTGGATAGGTTGAACTCTCATAGCTTATTTGAGCAGTACAATTATGCAAAAAATGCAACAACAGGACTCTAGATCCCTAGAGGTTACTTCAGTAGCAAAGGTTGGTATGCGACCCACTAAAACACGGCGGCATGACGCAACTGCCAAGTTGGTATTTCTATTGCCAACGATTGTGATTGTCCTATTCCTTTCCATCTTCCCGTTGATTATTTCCTTATATTTGTCTTTTACACGCGTCAATTTTGTACGCGGTGGTGTTAATATTCTCTTTGTGGGTTTTAAAAACTACGAAAAGTTACTCTTCGGCAGCAACCAGCGTCATTTGATTGGTGCGTTTGGCACAGTTTCGCCAGTTGGCTGGTTGATTTGTCTGGGTATCACCGGATTGATGCTCTATTGGCTTTACAGTTATACGAGCAGCCCGAAGCGAAAAGTATTTGGTACGGTGTTTCGCCTGATCGCAGCCATCATGACCACAGGGCTAGTCTGGATTTGCGTGAGTACATTAAGCGAAACGGGTGTGCCGGGGACATTGGTTGTCACGTTAATTTTTGTTTTTGCGGGTGTCTTCTTTCAATACGCGATTGGTTTAGTCATGGCGATGCTGCTGGTACAAAGTTTACCGGGCAAGCGTCTCTTTAGAGTTATTTTCCTGCTGCCGATGATGATTACGCCAGTAGGGGTGGGCTTCCTTTTCAGGATGATGACTGACACATCGATTGGCCCATTTGCTCCGGTGTGGACTAGTTTGGGACTGAAAGACTATTCGTGGGTTGAAACCGGTGCTGGTGCGCGTGCCGCTGTGCTGATCGGGGACATCTGGCAGTGGACACCATTTATGTTCATTATTTTATTGGCAGCGTTGGAAGGGGTTTCTCGCGAACAGGTGGAAGCCGCGCTTGTGGATGGTGCGAACCGGTTCGATATGTTCCGCAGCATCATTTTGCCGCAAATCGCGCCTGTTAGTTTGACGTTGATCCTTATTCGTTTGATTGAGGCTTTCAAGATTATTGATCTGCCACGTTTATTGACGGGAGGCGGCCCGGGTACAGCGACTGAATCACTCACCTTGAATGCTTTCAACGAGTGGAACGCGCTGAACCTCGGCGGTTCGGCTGCCTTAAGCTATCTACTCTTGATTCTTGTTACCTTCGTTGCTGTTATGTTCGTCAATACCGTCCGTAACAAGATTGTGGAGCATCTTTAAATGAACCGGATTTTTAGAACTTCGAGTCCATTTCACCTATCGCCATTTTGGAAAATGGTATCGTATATGGTTCTGGGTGTGTGGGCGTTTATTGTGATATTTCCGTTGTACTGGTTGTTGGTCACATCTTTCAAACAACCTGTGGATGTTGCCAGCGGCCCCAAATTTGTGCCATTTGTGGACTATCAACCTTCGTTGCACGCGTGGAAAGAGCTGCTGGTGGATGATGGCATTGAATATGTTGGGCGGCCTTATGTGACCACGGTGACGATTGCCATCACCAGTGCCACCGCAGCGCTGTTAATTGGGGCAGGAGCTGCCTACGCTTTGACACGTTTCGAGTATCGGCCTAAACCGGGATTGATTTTAACCTTTATCGGATGCGTGGCATTTGCCGGGCTTATTATCGGTTTGGGGGCACCGTGGCCGCTAGCGGTTGTAATTGCAATCGTGATTTTTTTCCTGCTGGCGCAAGGCATCGGGCGGCGTTTCAAAGGCACAATGAGTAACGACGATATTGCCTTCTGGCTGATCTCGCAGCGCATACTGCCACCGGTCACCGTGATTATCCCAATTTACATCTTGTTTCAACAGCTTGGAATGTTGGATACACCGCAGGCACTCATTATTACCTATTGTGCCGCCAATTTGCCCATCGTTATTTGGTTCATGCGGGATTATTTTCAAAGCCTGCCGATAGAATTGGAAGAAAGCGCCTTCATTGATGGCGCGAACCGTTTTCAAGTGATGAAAAATATCATTCTCCCGCTATCCGCACCGGGTTTAATCGCAACGTTTCTAATTGTGCTGGTGTTTTCGTGGAACGAATACGTCATGGCACTTTTCCTGTCGGGGTCGCAAACACATACCATGCCGCTGCTCGTTTCGGGCCAGAACGCCACGCGTGGGCCGCAATGGTGGAATATTTCAGTGCTGGTGTTGTTGATGGTTATCCCACTGATATTTATGGCAATCGCGTTGGAGCGCTATATCGCTAAGGGGTTATTGGTTGGCGCGGTAAAGGGGTAAAATTAGCGGTCGCAAATTCGCCTAAAGCAATGCAGGTTGTAGCGATATTCGAGTGGAGGCCACTTGAATCATAGGCTGATTCGTCTTACTTGAAACTAAACATTGCTTTAATGACTCCCTTGTTTGGATCGAGCCATTCGGGAAACCAACCACAAGGAGTGTTTTATTATGGCGATTCCTGCGGATTACGCAGAACGCACTTATGCCGGGGTGCTGGGTAAACTTGTTGGTGTCTATCTGGGTCGCCCTTTTGAGGGCTGGACTTACGATCACATCATGCAGGAACTTGGCGAAATCACCGGTTATGTCCATGACCGTTTAGGAATGCCGCTCATCGTTACGGACGACGACATCAGTGGCACGTTCACTTTTCTGCGTGCGCTGCCGGATTATGGCAATTCCCGCGATTTGACTGCCGAGCAAATCGGGCAGACGTGGCTCAACTATATCATCGAAAACCGCACCATTTTGTGGTGGGGTGGGATGGGGAACTCAACTGAACATACGGCTTACCTGCGTCTAAAGAGCGGCATTCCCGCGCCGCGTAGTGGTTCAATCGAGGTCAATTCGCAAGTCGTAGCCGAACAAATAGGGGCGCAAATTTTCATTGATGGATGGGGAATGGTGGCACCGGGTGATCCTGAGCTTGCCGCTCAATTGGCTTGGAAGGCTGGCAGTGTTAGTCATGATGGCGAAGCCCTCTATGACGCGCAAATTATCGCGGCGATGGAAGCGCAAGCCTATGTCGAAAAAGATTTAAACAAGCTGCTTGACACCGCGTTGAAGCTCATTCCCAACACTTCTTTAACCTACCGCATGATTAATGACATCCGTGAGTGGCATTCCGAATATCGGGATTGGCATCAGACCCGCGATCAAATCGTGGCGAATTATGGTTATGACAAATATGGTGGAAACTGCCACACCATCCCGAACCATGCCCTAATTATCATGAGTCTACTGCATGGGAATGACGATTTATCCAAATCGCTGATGATGGTAAATACCAGCGGGTGGGATACGGACTGCAATTCGGGTAATGTCGGTTGTCTCTTGGGCATCAAAAATGGTCTCGCCGCTTTTCAAAACGGTTATGATTGGCGTGGGCCGGTTGCGGATCGCCTTTATTTGCCCACTGCTGATGGGGGCAGTGCCATCAGTGATGCAGTGACCCAGACCTACAAAGTCGTCAATATTGGGCGGGCGCTCGGTGGCTTAGAACCTGTTCAACCCAAGAATGGCGCACGTTTCCATTTTGATTTACCTGATGCGGTACAAGGATTTCTGCCTGCATCAGACAACACCTCGCCGCTTGCAATCGAGAATACAACCGGTCATAGTCAAACCGGAACGCATAGTTTAGCTCTACGTTATACCGATCTTCAACCAACTAGCTCGCTGCGTGCCAGCACTGCCACCTTCATACCACAAGAAGCCATCGCCTTTAATCACTATAAGCTGCTGGCATCACCCACCCTTTATCCCGGTCAAACTGTGCGGGCCAGTGCTGCTGCCGATGCCAACAATCCGAATGAAGTCCAGTTGACTTTGTACCTTAACTACTACGGAGCAAATGATGAATTCACACGTCGTGATGGTACGACAGTAGTTATTAAACCGGGGCAAGTCAGCGACTTAACGTGGATAATCCCCGACCTTGATGGAGCCCCAGTAGCTGAGATCGGCTTTGCCCTGAACAGCGAACAAAAGACCACCGGCGCTGTCTATATTGATTACCTCGACTGGAACGGTGAACCCAATGTCACCTTCAAGAAGCCTGAAAACGACGGCTCACTGTGGCGGCGGGCTTGGGTGGATGGAACCGACCAAACTGACATGCGTTGGGCAGAAACCTTCCGAATTGTTCAGAATTCAGGTACGGGCTTGCTCATTCAGGGAACTCGCGATTGGAAAAATTACCGTGTTAGCGCGGATGTCACGCCGCATATGGTGCGTACTGCCGGCATCGGCATACGAGTACAAGGTATGCGTCGGTATTATGGACTATTACTTTCAAGCGAAGGATTAATTAATCTGGTCAAAGCCTTGGATGGTGAACATATTTTGGCTTCCAAAACCTATAGCTGGCAATTTGGTCAATCCTATCAGCTCGAATTGGAAGCCAATGGAAATGACTTAAAGGCTTGGATAGATGGACAGCTCATCTTCGAGTTTCAAGATACTAACGATCCACTAGAGAGCGGTGCAGTTGCACTCATTTGCAGCGAGGGTCGTACAGCTACCCAGAGTATAAGTGTGAAGCCCGTATAAGTGACTTACAAGCTCAGAAATTTTAATGAGGTTTGAGTCAAACGTCTTTGGACGATAACTTTCGCGCAATTGAGGTTATCGGTCAAATCGTGTGATTTCTTCAATTTCAAAGATGTACAAATAACTGGGTATTCACAAGGTACAATTGTTTGCAATGTTTTGAGCGCTTGTATCTTGAATACGGTCACAGTAGACTATGATGATGAACTTTCAAAACATCACATCCCACCCAAAATCTGTTTATAGGGTCTTCGTCACGATGATAGGCGTACTGCTCCTAGCAGGCTGTACCTTCGGGTTTGATCCGGGTACTCCAACGGGTTCAACCGGTAGCACGGGCGGCAGTGTTGACCAAGGTGGGGATACGGCGCAGGTTACGCGGATTATTGACGGCGATACCATCGACGTGAAAATGGCGAACGGGACAACCGAGCGGGTGCGCTATATCGGCATGAATACGCCGGAAAGTGACCAAGTTTGCTACAGCGAGGCGACACAAGCCAACAGCATTTTTGTGAGCGGCAAGTCCGTGCGGATGGTCAAGGACATCAGTGATCGGGATGTATATGGACGGCTGCTGCGCTATGTGTACGTCGGTGATTTGTTCGTCAACCGCGCACTGGTCGAGCAGGGATATGCTGAGGCGGTGTTATACGACCCTGACCGCGCCCATTATGACGAATTTGTGACGCTGGAAAAACAGGCGACTGCGGCTAATCGCGGGTGCCATCCGAGCGGTATCTTCAACGATGGCAGTTACACACGCTAAAGCAAACATTAACCCCGTTTGCTCCAAAATGCCTATTAAAAGTACATTATTAAATCAAACCTGCTTGCTTTGTATTGAGGTTCTTGTTTCTCATCTCCTCCTAAGCGGATGATGAGTCTTATATACATCCTACCCTAAAGTGCAGGCCATTTTGTTCGACATGCCCCTCAATTCGTTGTATGCTGTGCGGTAGTGGGGCGTGACCATACTCCCGCGCTTGTCCGTTCATGGATAGAGCGCGTACCAACCACATGCCGGATTCACTTAGGGATGGGAGAATTAACATCAATGTTTAAGGATTTCGGGCAAATTACGCAGGCATTGAGTGGACAGCAGTACATATCGACAGACGAGATTTCAACGGTCATGTTTTTGGCCGATAAGCTGGAAAAACCGATTTTGACGGAAGGGCCAGCGGGTGTCGGCAAAACGGAACTCGCCAAGGCGTGGGCCAACGCCAACGGACGCAAGTTGATCCGCTTGCAATGTTACGAAGGCTTGGACGAAAGCAAAGCGCTCTACGAATGGGAATACGCCAAGCAGATGTTGTACACCCAACTCCTGCGCGACAAATTGAGCGAAGTGCTGTCCAACACTGGCAGTTTAAGCGAGGCGGCGGATCGCTTGGGCAAAGAAGAAAATGTCTTCTTTTCGCAGCGCTTTTTGTTAGCACGGCCTTTGCTGCAAGCCATCACCTCACCGGAACCGGTCGTCCTCTTGATCGACGAAATTGACCGCGCTGATGCTGAGTTCGAGGCCTTCTTGCTGGAAATTTTGAGTGACTTTCAAGTGTCCGTACCTGAACTTGGGACGATCAAAGCCATACATAAGCCCAGCGTCATTTTGACCAGCAATAACACCCGCGAACTTTCCGAGGCGTTGAAGCGCCGCTGCTTGTATCTGTTCATCGACTATCCCAGCCACGAGTCGGAACTGCGCATCGTCAAGATGCGTGTGCCGGAATTGAACGCCAAACTCGCGCAGCAAGCTGTCGAAGTCGTACAACAGTTGCGCCAGATGGATCTCAAGAAGAACCCCAGCGTCTCCGAAACCATTGATTGGGCCAAGTCGCTGGTGATGCTCAACGCCGACAGCCTCGACAAAGAGACCTTGGAAAACACCTTGACCGTACTGCTCAAGCACGAAAGTGACGTGCAGAAAGCCAAGCGCGCCCTTGCCAGTGGTGGTGGCGGACATCCGTTGACCCGACGCGGTGGTGATGAACGTCGCCCCGGTGATGATCTGCGCGGCGGTGGTCGTCGCGGTTGGCCGAATTAAGACAAACGAGTTTAACCGCAGCGACACAGAGATAAGACATAGAGGTGAGAGTGAAAACTCTCGCCTCTTTTTATCAGTGGAGGGGATGATGCAGATTGTGCCGTTTGAGGCGACGCATGTGACAGATGTTACGCGCCTCGTTAACGCGCAAATCGCCCCGATTCCACCCCATTGGACACTCACCAAGTCGCAAGTAACCGCCATCCTTCAACAAGACTCCCTCTGGGAAATTCACTACGCCGACGAAGAAGCGCCCCCTTGGACATGGCATAACGAAATTATCTGCGTGGTCGAAGACGAACATGTCCACGCAGCCGCCCGCTTCGACCATACTTACGATCATGGACAGATTGGCACGGCCTCCGCGCGTTGGCTCGTCAGTCATCCTCAATACCCCGCCGCCCTCAACCTCCTGCTCGACCACCTTATCGCCAAACGTGGCGATACCACTGCTTCAATCC
>JACDGI010000274.1 GCA_013821665.1 Anaerolineae bacterium | reverse complement strand
GCGATGCTCCACACTAGCACGCGTGAGAAAATTGGTTGTGCTGCGATAGAAGGCATCCGTGACGACACCTCCAAACAAACGTATCGCTTGAATCAATAAGAAGGTTATTGTCCATGTTATGGCAAGTGTCTGCGCTTGTTGGAGCCAATACGCGTTTTCTTGTTTGGTGCGCGAAAGCCAATAAAACGACAAATAAGCCACCAGCAAAATAATAGGGATGTTGATGATGGCTAATGTCACGACTGACCATAAGGTCTGCACCCACCAATAGCCAAACAGGTTGAAAGGCAGTCGCAGGTTTTTTTCGTATATGCCCTCAATTGATAAGCCTATTGCCAATTGATATAAACCTGAGCCGACAAATAGGGTCGTTATCATGGTCAGGAAAAAGCGCCCCCATGTGGCGGAGGCAATTTCCTTATGCAAATAATTGAATTTGCGCAGAAAGATAAAGATCGCATCGAGCCATATTGTCCACAATGCGCCGAGCCACTTTGGCAAGCGCCGCACCGTTCCTTGTTCCACCGGCAATGTCATACTTCGGTTCCAATCCTACTGCTTCCAATTGTTACTTATACGCAAGTCGGGTCATTTATGTTACTTGTCTCGTCCACACTGTAAGGTTACACTTATTCATGAGAATATATCCCATAAGGTGCTCTTTCCTACTTCTTTCAGAAACATGTCCATATGGTCGTAGCGAATGGCAGCACTACATTCAATTTAGAGCTATGAATAGAGGGCAGCGGTGAGCGGTACCACAGACAAAACAGAATTGATCGCGCAGTATTCACAACTCCCGCTGGACTCAAAATATATGCGGTTGGTGGCCCATGATGTTCGCAATCAGATGAATACGATTATGATGGCGAGTGATATGCTGCGTGAGGAACTCAAGGATACCCCTAATAATCCGCAACGCTACGTCAATATGATTAGCCATGCCAGTGAGGATATTTTGGTCATCTTGGAAGCGGCGGTGGCAGCACTTAATGGGCGAGAGAACACAAAACCGCAAGAGGACTCTTAGAGGCTGGTATCCAGCTTAGCATTCCACCTATAGTCTTAATCAATAAACGTCCGTTCGACTGTTTGACCTGCTGTAACAAGGTCTAGTTCACTATGAGATGACGATGCCCTTTTTGAATTTTCTTGATAACCTGCGTGCCAAAGCATCTGGTGATCGAAAGTCAACTCGATACACAAAGACGGAACCCAATACTCCCGTTGATGAAAACGTCGTTCTTGCAATGATGGAAACCCTCTATGACCAAATGATCATGGTGATGAGTCATTTGCCTGAGATTCAGCAGGACGATTTCGACCTTGCAGCATTGAAGACCCAGTTACTGCTTCCGGTCGCGCACTATCTGATGCAACAACCCAAGGGCGAAACTCGACCAGAAGAAAATACGCCCTTTTTGAAACCGTTGTTCGTTTCAGGCGTTCCGGGAATTGGCAAAACCACCCTACTGATAATTTTGGATGAGGTGCTGTACCAGTTAGATAGAAGCTGCCGCGATAGGGTTGTTTCCGGGCATATCACAGGCTACTTTGCCGATAAGCCCAACTTGCTAGTCACGCCATTGCGCTTATTCGGAACGTCAACGGGGATGTTGAGTGCGCGTGACTGGAACAACATCTTAAGGCACTGGACATTCGATGAAACAACCGCCGACTACAGTGAAACAGCGCTGCGTGATTTCACATCACAATTACAGGGCAAAATAGTGATTGTGGATGAGGCCGAGTTGGAAGGTTATGTGTATTTCAGTGAACTGCTGGCACAGCACGGCATTTTAGTTATCCTCAGCAGTAACCTGCAACAAGATCAGATTCACCTTCCCTCAGATCACGTCCAAGTGATTTCATTACAAGGCTCCGATCATCGCTTTGGCGACATTGCCAAGGTGTGCTTACCGAACCAGCCCCACCTACTCTTTGACCGATTTGCTGCTCATTATTCTGCCAAGCAGACCCTGTATGTTGAGAAAATTTCATATGAGGGCAACACACTGGTCTATTATGATTGGCGCAACCTTAAAAAACAGCCGCTCATGAAAGATGATTTTGCCCGACTTTTCGTAGATAATGAAGCCGACGCGGTACTGCTCGATTCGGTTCCATTTTTCGAGGATATTCCGGCTGAGTCGGTCGATTTGACCTTTTTGGGATATCTGTCGCGGTTTGTCAATTTCGTTGACGCTATTCACGACTGCCGATTGCCACTTCTTATTCGTGGAACACAGGCGGAACCGTTGGATACCGAAAGCGCGGGAGGCGGTTTACATTCCCCGTTGATGGACTATGATCAACGCGTGGGTGGTTATCAAGGGGAAGCAGCTTGGATTGAATGGACTCGCTGTCTATCACGTTTACGATCACGCGAGGCATTCAACACGCAGATCTGGCCTGTAACAGAACCATTGGCAGCAGGAGACTAAGCTAGAAGCTCGTTATAAGAGGCGAGTAAAGGAGTTCAGTATGAGCCGACAACTGATCTACATTCCGGCAGATTCGCCTGATGTTTGGCAATCGTTTTTAGCTGAGCCAGCACTTCAATGGAAAACCGGCTATTCTGCGCGAACATTGGCTCATGCGTGGCACGCGCAAACGGGCTTTCCTAAAGAAGTTGAGCGTATCTTAAACCAATCGGACTTTGCAGCCTTCCAACGTGTGACACCCCTTATCATGCTGCCTGAATATAAAGTGCCACTGAAGGGTCGAGGTAAAGACTCGCAGAATGATCTTTTCGTGTTGGCGAAGGCAGATGACAATCAGCTTGTTTCGATGACGATTGAAGGGAAAGTCGAAGAGTCATTTGGCAGCACCATCCATAATTGGAAACAATCCGGTGAGGGTTATACCGAAAACAAGCGCATCCGTTTAGAATATTTACAGGAAACGCTTGGATTAGAGGCCATTCATGATAGTATTTATTATCAACTTTTACACCGATGTGCTTCCGCTGTAATTGAGGCCAAACGGTTTAATGCGCGGTATGCGGTGATGCTGGTACACTCCTTTAGTCCACAGGGATCGTGGTTTAATGAATATGCACAGTTCATCGCACTTTATGGTCAACAGGCGGTTAAAGATAAGCTCTTTCATTTGGCATCATTAGGTGATGTCGAACTTTATTCGGGTTGGGTGACAGGCAATCCAAAATATCTGAGCTTTTAAATATGTCGGCAAGTAATTTAGGTTCGCAAATCCTCAAGTTCTGGAAGCCGTACGATGTGCTGACGCAGTTTACCGATACGCTTGGTAGGCTGACGCTGGCAGATTATGTTCGCATCCCGAATGTGTATGCGGCGGGACGGTTGGATCGGGACAGCGAGGGGTTACTGCTGCTCACAGATGACAACAAACTCAAGACACGTTTGACCGAGCCACGTTACGCGCATCCGCGTACTTATTGGGTACAGGTCGAGCGCATCCCTGATGAAGCGGCCTTGAGCAAGCTGCGACATGGCTTAGAACTCGGTGATGGGCCGACAAAACCAACAATTGTTAGACGGCTAGAGACTGCGCCAGATGTGCCACCGCGTGAGCCACCGATTCGGGTGCGCCAGACCGTGCCGGATTGCTGGCTGCAACTGACGTTGACCGAGGGGCGTAACCGTCAAGTGCGGCGGATGACAGCCGCCGTTGGGCATCCGACGCTGCGATTGGTGCGCTGTGCCATCGGGAATATTACATTGGCGGGATTGAAGCCCGGAGACTGGCAGGCATTGAGCGAGGGCGAAGCCAGTGAATTACGACGCAGTGTAAAGCTCAAATAACATTATGACACGTACCGATTACACATCATCTTATTTGCCCAATGTGGCCTACAGCGAAGCCGATTTAGAGGCTAATCGTCAGGGCATCCTCACCGAAGATCAATTCCAGATTGTCGAGGCGGTTTATCAGGAACGAGAGCGTCTAGCACGTCAAACCAATAAGTTGTTCGCAATTTGGCTTCCCCTGCTGGTAATCGTCGGATTTATCATTGAGTACAGGCAATCGGGTAAAAGCCTCGGTGATTTCTTACCGGAGGCGCTGCCAATTGTTATTATGGTCGGTATAGGTATCAGCATTTTGATGGCAATTTCGGCGGTGTTTACAGCAGTCAACGCGCGGGATGCACGTAATAAACGAATCAGTGTGGCAGAGGGTGAGGCGCATGTGCTGGAAAAAGAAGCTCGTACACGCCAGTCGCATTATATGCGTTACGAACTGCGGTTGAACGGACGGCTGTTCCGGTTCGCCAATCATGCCTCGATTGCCCACTTTGAAGACGGCATGAGCTACCGCGTGTACTACATCAAGTACTACCCCTTCCCGCTGATGCTGTCGGCGGAGGTGATTTAAAACTAGATGTCGAAAATTTTCTCGGCTTCGGCGCACAGGTTGTTGAATAGATTTTCGAGCATATCGGTAGAAATCGCGCGAGGATTATTAAATTCAGGGTCATTATTGGCAATCGCTTTCATGACTACAGCGCCGTCGGAAATTGGGACGATTGTGACTTCAAATACGCCTACACCTGTCCAACTCCGATGCCAATATAAGCAATCATTTTCAAAGTAACAGAACCATTTGTCTTCCATCGTGACCGGAATCTCACCCAATTTGATGCGGGTAAATTCCTTGTCAGTAAATGTCCGCTGATATGCCAGCTCGACTTTCTGATTATCGGGTATCGACACATTTCGCCATGAGGTTTGCAAGGCTGGTTCAAACCACGAACGAAGCACAGTCGCTTTACTCACCTCCTCAGCCGGAAAATTGATGAACAAGGTGCAGGTGCTCTCTGCATGAAGCATGGAAAGCGGAACATACTCGCCTGCGTATTGAGGGCGAAGTTTCAAGGTCACAATTGGTTTGAAATTGGTTTGTGCTAAAACATGATGCACCGTTGCGAGAATAAGTGTTTTGTGATTCGCATTTGTGAGCTGTAATTCAAAAGATTTAGGCGTAAATCCGTCGGCGGTGACGGCGATATTCACGTCTGTTCTGAGTTCTAAATATTGGATCATCAACAACACCTCGACAGTGAATATATCGACATCATGCTGCCACTTGGGAAAACATAAACCAGATTGGGATATGTTGGGATTGGCTTTTTTGTTCGATATGAGTATAACAGAAATCATATGAAGGTGATGTTAAATAAAGAGTCAATCTTATGATCGAGCCACAGGGTTTATTTGTCGCAATTGCAGGGAACATCGGTGCGGGCAAAAGCACACTCACAGGCATGTTGAGCGATGTGTTTGGCTGGGAACCCTTCTACGAAGCCAACGCAGAAAACCCTTACCTCTCGGACTTTTATAAAGATATGGAACGCTGGAGCTTCCATTCGCAGGTGTTTTTCCTCGGCAAGCGGTTGGAACATCATCACCAATTGATTCAACATCCGGGCAGTGTGGTACAAGACCGGACGGTGTACGAGGATGCCGAAATTTTCGCGCGGAATCTGTACGAGCAAGGTAATATGTCGGCGAGGGATTATGATGCTTATAGGCGCTTATACGAAGCCATCAGCGCGTTCCTACCCCCACCCCACTTGATGATCTACCTCGAAGCCAATGTCGATACCTTGATGTCACATATCGAACGGCGTGGACGCGATTATGAACGGAATATGTCACCTGAATACTTGGCGCGGCTGAACCGGCTTTATAATGAATGGATTGGTCGTTGGAAAGCATCTGAGGTTTTGCATGTCAAAATTGACGGAATTGACTTCCAACATAACGATGATGACTTCGCACAAATTCGGGATGCCATCGCCAATCGCCTACCTTTTATGAATTCTCGCTGAAAACTTAAGGCATCTCTATAGACATATCTTACAAGTCATGCTAGACTCATTTAAACGTATTAATACGATTCATCTGATGAATAGCGTGACCTGTGTCAGACATACGGCTCGACTCTGATCTCCACAACTACATAATTAAACACGGATACCAACCGGGTGACCGTCTGCCGACCATCAGCGAATTGCAAGAGTCGGAGAAACTCGGCATCAGTGTAAGCAAAGTGCGTGAACAACTTGAGGTCGCACGCGCATTGGGATTGGTGGATGTGCGCTCTAAGACTGGTACACACCTCAAAGAATACAGTTTTACGCCAGCCGTTCGCTTGAGTCTCTTCTTCGCCCTTGCCACTGACCTCAGTTACTTCGAACTCTTCAGTGAACTTCGCACCCATATTGAGATGGCATTCTGGCACGAGGCTTGCTCGCAGATCAACGACGAGGATAAGATCGAACTGCGACGCTACGTCGACTCGGCGCGTGCCAAACTCCATGACACACGCGTCCGCATCCCGTTTGAAGAACATCGCGCTTTTCACCTCACCATTTTCAAACATCTTGATAATCCATTTGTCATCGGTTTGCTGGAAGCCTACTGGGACGCATACGAAGCGGTGGAATTGAACCGCTATGCTGAGTATGGCTACCACACACAGGTTTGGGACTATCATGAACGCATCCTGAACGCGATTTGCGCGGGTGACTACAACGCGGCACAGGACGCTTTCATGCAGCATACCCGTTTACTGCACCACCAACCCCGGATGCAGGACATGGAAAACGGGGCCGAAATTATTGAGTCAAAAGTCACCGAATAGGCCGCAAGGCGCAGCACGCAGAAACTGCGAAAAGGATAGATTTATGGTTTTAGATGTGCAGACTTCCCAGACTAAGTATGAAGGCCAAAAGATCGTCAATGATTTTTCGTTGACGGCGGCCACCAAGAATGGTACGGGCAGCCAGACTTCCAACAATGTGCTGGTACTCTCGCTGTTCAAGATGGGCATTCCGGTGAACGGCAAGAACTTGTTCCCGTCGAACATCAAAGGCTTGCCGACATGGTATACCATCCGTGCTAACAAAGATGGCTACGTTGCACGGCAAAATGCGGCAGCTATCACCGTAGCTTTAAACGTGGATACCGCAGCCGAAGATGTCCAGAAAGTTCCGCCGGGAGGGGTTTGTATCCTTCCGCAGGAATGGAACTGGACCAAGAGCCGCAGCGACATCACCTACTACGAAGTTCCAGTTGATCCGATGGTTAAAGAAGCCGGAATTAATGTTGACCTGCGCGAACGCGTAGCCAACATGGTTTATGTCGGCGCAGTCGCCCAACTCTTCGACATCCCGCTGGATATTGTGTGGCAAGCGCTGGTCAGCAACTTTAATGGCAAAGAGAAGCCAGCCAAGCTCAACTTCGAGATGGTGAAGAAAGCCTACGAATGGACGGCTGCCAACATCGTTAAGCAAGACCCGTATGCCTATGCACCTATTCCCGGTGGCAACCCGAACAAGATCATCATCACCGGCAATGAAGCGGCTGGCCTCGGTGGATTGTTCGGCGGCGTACAAGTCGTGGCATGGTATCCGATTACCCCATCGACCAGTTTGGTTGATGCCATGTTCGATCACCAAGACCTGCGTAAAGATCCCGAAACCGGCGCGAACACCGTCGCGATTATGCAAGCCGAAGATGAAATCGCAGCGATTGGTACGATCATCGGCGCGGGCTGGGCAGGTGCGCGGTCAATGACAGCGACCAGCGGCCCCGGTATCAGCTTGATGGCTGAGTTCGCGGGTTTGGCGTATTTTGCAGAAATCCCCTGCGTGATTTGGGATGTAACGCGCATTGGCCCCAGCACAGGCTTGCCGACGCGAACCAGCCAAGGTGATTTATTGTTCATCCACTTCCTTGGTCATGGTGATACGCGACAGATTACACTCCTCCCCGGCAATGTAGCCGAATGCTTCGAGTTTGGTTGGCGGGCGCTGGATTATGCTGAACAGTACCAAGCTCCTGTATTTGTTATGAGCGACCTTGACATCGGCATGAACAACTGGATGAGTGACCCATTCGTTTATCCGACAGAAGATCTGAATCGCGGCAAGACACTCAACCTCGAAACTTTGACGCAGTTTATCGCTGAAAAAGGCGAATGGTATCGCTACAAAGATTACGATCAGGACGGTATTCCGTACCGTACTATACCGGGTACGAACCATCCGCGTGCAGCATACTTTACACGCGGTACAGGTCACAATGAGCGTGCAATATACAGCGAACGCAGCGAAGATTGGGTGAACAACCTTGGACGCATCCACAAAAAGATCAATAACTCGCGAACTGTGCTGCCACAACCAATCGTTCTAAGTGGAAAGAACAGCAAGATCGGTATTATCTCTTATGGCTCAAACGATCCTGCCATCCTCGAAGCGCATGATCGCTTTGCAGCCGAAGGCATTGAGATTGACTATATGCGTGTCCGTGCGCTGCCGCTGGCACAGAGCGTACACGACTTTATCCATTCACATGAGCGTGTCTATGTGATTGAAAACAACTTTGACGGACAACTGTCACAAATCATCCGTATGGAAACCAGCAAGAGTACTGAACATATGGTGCCGCTGCCGCTAGGCGATGGGCTACCGATGACAGCGGATTGGGTTCACGAAAACATTAGTTCACACGAGGGTAAGTAACAATGCCACCGAAGACAAATTCACTCGGCTTAGAACGTGAAGCATATAAGGGAAATAAGAGCACCCTTTGCCCCGGTTGCGGACATGACTCGATTTCCAACCAAATTATCAGCATGGCTTATGATTTGGGACTTGACCAACAGAATATCATTAAGTTAAGTGGTATTGGCTGCTCCAGCAAAAGTCCGGCTTATTTCTTGGGACGCTCGCACTCCTTCAATTCGGTTCACGGTCGTATGCCTTCCATTGCTACTGGAGCAATGCTGGCAAACCGCGGCCTGACCGCAATTGGTGTGAGCGGCGATGGTGACACAGGTAGCATCGGCCTAGGGCAATTCAAGCATCTGGTGCGTCGCAATGTTCCGATGGTGTATATCATCGAAAATAATGGTGTTTATGGCTTGACCAAAGGCCAATTCTCAGCGACTTCGGATGCCGGTCAGGTTCTAAAATACTATGGTAAGAACGAACTGCCCGCGCTCGATTTGCCGTTGGAAGCTATCATCGCTGGCTGCACTTTTGTCGCGCGCAGCTTCTCCGGTGATGCCAAGCAAGCCCAAACGCTGCTGAAGGCTGCTATCAGCCATCGTGGTACGGCTGTGTTGGACATCATCAGTCCCTGCGTGACCTTCAACAACGCGCCGGATTCGAACAAGAGCTACCCTTATGGTAAGGAACACGAAATCCCGCTACATGAGATCACCTATTACGAACGCGGTGCAGTTCCTCCGCGCGATGAAATCCTGGTGGGTGAATACGCCGCAGGGGAAATCATCGATGTCGAGATGCACGATGGTTCGTTCATCAAGCTCAAGAGCGTGGACAAAGATCATGATCCCCGCAACCGTGAGTCAGCAATCCGCGTGTTGGAAAAGGCAACGATGGAACAACAATTCCTGACCGGATTGCTGTACTACGAAGAACCGCGTGCCACATTAGCCGACACACTGGGATTGACCGAGACCCCATTGGTTCATCTGCCAGAAGAAAAGCTGCGTCCGTCGAAGACCGCGCTGGAAGATCTGATGAAGGGCTTCATGTAACCATCAGTTGATGGCTGCTGTTAGAGACTAAAATAAAAAGGGATGTGTCAAAAACGACATGTCCCTTTTTGT
>JACDGI010000273.1 GCA_013821665.1 Anaerolineae bacterium | reverse complement strand
GCCTCATCCGTAGCTACCTCTCAACCGCTCGTAAACAGGGTGTCAACATGCTTGATGCCCTTTCTGCTGCCCTTCATGCTGCTCCTTTTCTCCCTACCTGAGTAGTTACGCAAATTCTGCAATATGTGGACAATTGGACTTATCTAGTGATATTTGTTTGTTTTTATGCGGTATAGTGTATTGTTGATAATTCAATATCCGATAACGTGAGTTACATGAACACCACTTCTACAATAGACATTATCGCTATCGCCCGACAGCTTGCGGCAGACTTTGCCACGCGCGCAGAGGAAGCTGACAAACAGGCTAAACTGCCATCCGAAGATGTGAAGGCGTTGACAGAATCCGGTTATGTGCTGATGAGTGTGCCGCGCGAGTACGGTGGCATGGGGCTGACACTCAAAGAATGTGTCGAGGCGCAGCTTGAACTGGCAAAGGGCAGCACATCCAGCGCAATGGTAGCTGGTATGCAAATTCATATGTTTGGCAACGTCAGTGAGAACCGTCCGTGGTCGGAAGCCGCATTCGAGCGTATGAGCCGTGCAGCCGTCGCAGGTGGATTATTCAACACAGCGGCCAGCGAACCAACACTCGGCAGCCCCTCACGCGGAGGCGCATTTGAAACCAACGCTGTACGAAGTGATGTCGGTTGGGTGATTAATGGTCATAAAACTTGGACGACAGGCGGTAAACATCTGACGCATATTGTGGTGCGACTGGATGTCGAAGGGGAGTCAGCAGTGATTGTTATACCTGCCAATACACCGGGAGTCGAATGGGTCGAAACATGGGGCAATGGGCTGAGTCTGCGTGCCAGCGACAGCCACGATGTGTACTTCAAAGATGTTGTTGTACCCGAAGAAAATCTCCTCGAACGCGGCAAGCGCGACGACAAAACACCGAACGCTTGGTTCCCTATGATTATGGCAGCCGTATATTTAGGTACGGCGATAGCAGCACGGGACGCAGTTATCCAATTTGGACTGGAGCGCATTCCGACTGCATTAGGTAAACCAATTACAACACTGCCAAAAATCCAACGACAAATCGGTGAGATTGATCTGGCATTGATGGCCTCACGCGCCTTGATGCTGGAGGTAGCTAGCCAATGGACAGGCGATGAACGCAGCAAGGGACTTTTCCCACGCATCGCAGCCGCTAAACATATGGCGACTGAAACCGCTAATATGGTGACGGACAAAGCACTGCAAATCGCAGGTGGAACCAGCCTAACCCGTGATCTGCCGTTAGAGCGATTTTTCCGTGATACCCGCGCCGGATTGATGCAGCCACCATCCGGTGATACAGCGCTGGAAATCGTGGGACGCGGCGCTATTGAGCAAATCAGCAAAAAAATGAGTGAGCAAGATACCGCTTAACCGTGCAGCAGTTCGCAACCCCTTCAGAAATCGCATCACAATTAGCTGGACGGCATTTTGTTGATGCCGAGTTCATGTATCGACCACGACCGACAAACCTACGCGAACGAATTGTCTTCGACACTACACTACGTTCACGGTTAGGGGCACTCGGCCAACGAGACGCGGTCATCTTCATCTGTGATAGCCAAGCAACGATTGACAGTCTACTAAGTTTTGAGGCCGAATATCCACACCTGCTAATGCTGGCAATAATCACCAATCCCCTGCCCTTCAAAGGGAAATCCGGCAGCACACCTTTTGATTTGAAATGGGAAGCACCTGAAATATGGAAACAGGTGCAAACAACAGATCGTTGGGCGCGGATTGATGTCGCACTGGAAATTGGCAGTCTCGTCAATCAAGACGGTTATTTATTAATGCCTGCTCACGATGCCGTGTGGGAGAACGGACTTCTCAAAAAACTCGAGGATTTCAGCCATCTCTATGCCAAAAATAGATTACCGGCGGCTGTCAGCCCGTACACCTATTATCAACATTCGGCTGTAGCGGGGGCTGATATTCCTGAGGATATTATCCACCTTATGAACACAGCACTCAGCCGCGACACATGGTTCCGATGGAAGATTCAGCGCGATCAAGTGCAAGCCTTCTGGGGCAAAATGAGCATGACACCGTTTGGTATGTGCGGTGCGATACGAGTTCATGCCGAGCAAACATTGTGGGAAGATGACCTCGATATTGACCGGATTATCCGTGAGTTAGGCTATGGGGCGCGCTGTATGTGGGTCGATAATCCGGTAATATACCGACAAGCGCCACCAATATTTGATCGTGAGGGTGTCCGTAAAGTGATTGAACGTACCCTACATTATTCCCTACATATTCCAGATGAACGCGTAGGTGGCAGCAGCTTAAACGTGCCGCTGGATTGGCTCGGACGGTTGCGCGAGATTATTCGTCCGCGCTTCCGCCACTATAATCCTGAGGCCGAAAAGATGATCGCTGAGTGCGCCGTTGAGATTGGAAAGCGATTAGAGAGCTTTGGAGCGTCGTGGGTCGATTGGGGTGCATACCGTTACGTTGTGCGCGTTCGTGATCCGGTTGTGGAGGTTTGGAAGCGAAAATAAAACCAGAGGATTTAATATGAAATAATCGTCTGGTAAAATAGTTATAATAACCACAGAACGACAGCAGAGCTTGAGGAGTTTGGCAATGATAGAAGCAGGCGATTTGAAAACAGGTGTGACACTCAAATTGGATAACAATTTGTACCGCGTCACTAAGAGCCTTTACAACAAACCGGGGCGTGGTAAGGCATCCATGAACACTACCCTCATGGATATTCGCACGGGACACACGGTCAACCGCGTGTTCGGTGTGGACGAACGGCTTGACAACATTTTTGTTGAAGCCGAAAAAGTGCAGTACCTGTATGGTGATGGTATGCATCTGCATTTCATGAACCCGGAAAGCTACGAACAATACGAAGCCGGTATCGAATTGTTCGGCGATGATATTCATTATCTGACCGAAAATCTCGAGTTGGAACTGCGCCTTTACGAAGGTCTGGCAATCGACTACAAGCTGCCAACGACTGTTACCCTGAAGATCGGCGAATCGGATGTTCAGATTGCCGGTGATACCAGCGGCAAGGTCATGAAGAAGGCCAAGACCGAAACCGGTTTGGAACTGGCCGTCCCCTTGTTTGTCAATGTGGGTGACCCGATCACGGTTGATACGCGTGATGGTTCATACACCGGACGCGGCTAATCGCGCAAGGATTTGCAACTTCAAGAGGCATCCTCGGTTTGAAGATGCCTCTTTTGATTCTGTTCTGATGACCAATGTGGTGTACAACCTAATTGGATTACACTCATGAAAGTATAAGATTTAACTTGGAGTGCAGGATGGTCGAGCCGCGTATCTATAAGCCCGAATTTTTGTATTTGACGACTATCGGTCGCAAAAGTGGAGAGCCGCACGAAATCGAAATTTGGTATGTGCCACAGGGTAGGTGCTACTATCTGATTTCAGGTGGCAGGACGGAAGCCGATTGGGTCAAAAATCTACTGCATAATCCGCGCATTTCTTTCCGGGTGCAAGGGCAAGCTTACGAAGGAACCGGTCGAGCCATTGACCGTAGCACTGAAACTGAACTGGCCGACAGCGTCGATGAACTAATGCAAGTCAAGTATCAGTGGAACGACGGATTAATCATCGAACTTTGCCCTGAATAAATCTCGTGGGCATCAATTAGCGTAATAATGGGTAGCATAAGTAGACCATACGATATAGAACTTGATTATCAACTAAGGATTAAAAATATGGCCGCGAATTTTGAAAACAAAGTGGTGATGGTCACGGGCGCAGGGGGCAACATTGGTCAAGCAGTTGCACGGCGCTTCGCAGCAGCAGGTGCGAAAGTGGTATTGGTCGGGCGCAGCGAAAGCGAACTTACCGCAGTCGCCCAAGAAATCGGTGGCATGGTGGGTGTGGCTGATGTGACTGATCCGGCAAGCCTTGACGCACTGGTTAAGCAGGTCGAGAGCAGCTATGGGAAAATTGAAGTGCTGGCCCATACCGTCGGCGGTTATAATGCTGGTACACCCGTGCATGAATCAGGTTTAGATGTGTGGGATAAGATGATGAACCTGAATGCACGCTCGGTTTATGTAAGCTGTGGACGTGTGGCAAAGCATATGGTTGATCATAAGGTTAATGGACGCATTATCGCTATTCTGGCAAAGAACGCCTACAAAGGAACCGCTAACCACTCAGCTTATTCGGCATCCAAAGCGGCTGCACAACGGGTAATCGAAAGTATGTCGGCTGAAGTGGGCAAGCTCGGAATAACCGTCAACGCTATCGTACCCAGCACGATTGACACGCCACAAAATCGCGCAGGTTCACCAAACGCCGATTATAGTAATTGGGTTAAGCCGGAAGAAATCGCCGATGCGATCCTTTTTTTGGCCGCAGATGAAAGCCGAGCAATCAACGGCGTTAGTCTGGACATCGCAGGTGGACTGTAAGAGAACCCCCTCTAAACCGATCTAATATGCGCTATATGAACGTGCTTCACAGGAGAAAACATGGCCGCCTTAACCGTAACCATTGATGACGGCCTACAAACCACCGTCGAAACCGAGAATTATACGTGGCATTCCGACGAGCTGGTCGAAAATGGTGGAACAGGAACCGCGGCTGATCCAGTGGAGCAGTTTCTTGGAGCGGTGGGTAGTTGCATGGCGATTACGGTTCAACTGTATGCCAAACGTAAACAGTGGCCCCTCGAAAAGATCGAAATTCAACTGCATATGGAACGCTTTAACGGTAAGGAATATCCTGCGTATAGCGGTGATGCTCAGTTCGTCCATGAAATCCGCGAACATATCACCTTGTTCGGGGATCAATTAACAGATGAACAGCGTGCGCGTTTGCTCGAAATCTCCACCAAATGTCCGGTACGGCGCGTACTGACCAGCCCGACCTTCTTTGTTGAGTCACATGGCGAACCGATTACCGGAACATAAGCAACATACTGCTCTCGCTATCTGAACACCCCTTCGTGCAAGGGGTGTTTTGTTTATAGCGATTGCGTTACACTCAATGTTGATAAGGGAGGATATAAAATGGCTGAAGTTAATTATTCAATCGATCTGGACCTCAAAGAAGTAAAAGCGATGGTTGATAATCTCGTTCCATACATCTATGAGAACGAATTGTACGGCAAAATCAACACGGACTCGGCACGTCTTACACCCGGTTCGATCCTATTGCGTTTACGGCGGTTGGGCTTGCTACGCAGTCAAATGAACGACGCTCAAGCTGCACAGTACGACAAACTGAATGCGCAAAACGAATCCGTGCGTAAGGAGTGGGCTGTCGCCTACGGCAAAAAGATGGTGCAAGAAGCCGAATCCCGACTGCGTGACCTGCAAACCTTCATCAAGGAATGCAAAGAAGACGCGAAGCTGTGCGCGAATGCCTATAATCCAGAAGCTCTTCGGCGTACCATTGTTGCCGAACTGATTGCCGGTTTGCCAGCCGATGTGGATGCCTCGGCACTTAAAGCATCTGTAAGCGCAGTTGACGGTGGACTGCGACGCAATATTCGCGAGACACCTTTCATTTGGGCACAATCGCTCCAAGCTGCTTATCCGCAAGATACATTCTGGTGGCTGTACGGTCGTCCGCCACAACCCGATTAAGCAGCCGCATGTGTTCCGTTCCGCATCTCACCCAACCAAATCCAATGCAGCAATTCTATTTATAGCGGGATTGCTGCTGTTTGCATTTCTGCTCGCGACGGTAGATCTGCGCCGAGAAAGCCTATGGAATGACGAGGCGTGGACGGCGTGGGCAATTCGTTCACCCTATGTACGTGACCTATTGCAGCGTGTAGAAGGCGATGTACACCCACCGCTGTACTTCCTGTTGTTAGGCGGATTAGACCGCTTTGCAGGTGATTCGGTGCTGGCGCTGCGCTGGCCGTCTGCCCTGTTCAGTCTGATCGGCCTAGCGGCAACCTATGCGCTCGGCAAGCGACTCTTTGACCGGCGCACTGGCATTATCGCGCTGATTTTATTAGGGACAGCCAGTTTCTTTGTGTACTATGCCCGTGAAGCACGGATGTATAGTTTGCTCATGGCGCTGGCTGTATTGGCGACGCTGCTCTATGTACGATGGCGGGCAAAACCGTCATTGTGGCGAGCGTTCGCTTATAGTCTAGCGATGACTGCCCTGCTCTACACACAGTACGCCGGTATATTCATTATCGCGTCGCATCTACTCCATGCAATCGTTACCCAGTTCTTTTCACGAACACAATTACGAGCCAAATGGTATCGGCTGCCTCTGCCTTATATTGTGGCAGCGATACTCTTCTTGCCGTGGTTACCGACATTCATTAAGCAGATGCACAGCAATCCTAATGGGCCGCTGGCAATCCCTGTGCCGACTAATTGGGCAACCGTCGCAGCGTTGATACTGATTTTGACAGGTGGCAATTGGGGTCTCATGGTTGTGCCGTTCGTATTAGGTACGGCGATCCCTAAAATGCGCCAATACAGCAGCACGATTCTCTTGCTGATCGTATGGCTGTTGGTTACACCGATTAGTTTGCTGGCGCTGAATATGTGGTTCGCGCCAATCTATCAGGTGCGCTATACCATCGGGATGTTACCTGCCGGAGCGCTGCTTGTGGCCTATGGGCTGCGACATATTGGCTTACCACAAGGGCTGCCAACCGGAAAAATTCCAATAAGATTAATTGCCAGCGGTGTTACCATCGTTTTAGTCGCGTGGTTGACCTATGTGCAACTGACCATGTTCAGCGAATTATGGCCGCCCAAACCGGCATGGGAAACGACGATTCGCAGCATGATTAGCCCGCGCAAACTATTAGACGCAACCATTAGTGATATGGCAGCTTACAGCCCAGCGGCTTACTATGACCGGCAGTTGGGTGTGCGACGGGGCGTTGGATTGGATTTATCATGGCGACTGCAAACGCCGGAAGAAGTCCACAAGCTTGTAAGCAAACTGGATAGCGAGCCATCAGTGTGGATAGTGCTACCCGTTAATACTGCAAAGAGCTGGCAAGTAGCGGCTCAGTTGGATCAAAACCGCTCAATCGGATACCGGAGTGGTTTGGGCAACATGGTCTTTTACCGATTTGACCGAGGCGGCAGTACGGATTTACAATTCGAGTTTGGGCAGCGGCTACACTACAATGGCAAACTTTTGGCTGACCAAGAATTAAGCACACAAGCGGGTCAGCAACTCTGCGTTAACATTACGCTGGAAACGCTGGAAGATGTCGATAACTCGTTTTCAGTGGGGCTGCATCTGGTGGATATTACCGGGAATGTGAACGCAGCGCAGTGGGACAACGGATTCGGCCCGCACAAGGCTCATGAGACTGTAGCGCTGGCTCCGTGCCTGAATATCCCGCAAAGTGTGCCGACTGGCCCGTACCATCTTGAACTCACTATTTATAACTGGTCAACATTAGAGCGTCTGCCTGTCCTCGAAACCAGCATCCGTACACCTGTGGCGTGGGGTGATGTACTGATGATGCAAGCAGTTGATGTCAAACCATAGCGATCGCGATTCCTATTTCTTTCGAACTATATTGGAGTGTATAAGACTTTGACTGAACAATCATCTGATGTATTGATTATTGGGGCGGGTCTCAGCGGTTTATCAGCGGCGCATGAGCTTAGCGAACATGGATTAAGTGTCACGCTGGTGGATAAAGGACGCAGTGTAGGCGGACGTTTGGCAACGCGCCGGATTGGTGATGGGTTGGCGGATCATGGGGCGCAATTTTTCACCGCGCGTTCCGAGGATTTCCAACTTGAGGTGGATAAATGGGTGGCTGAAAAGATCGTTTACATTTGGTCAAACGGTTTCAGCGACGGTATCCGTACCAAGGAACAATTTGATAATCACCCACGATACGCGACAAATGGTGGCATGAATGCGCTGGCGAAATATTTGGCACAGCAACTGAGCGACAAAACCAATATCTGTACCGATGTCAAAATTGTGAGCATCAGTGCGAAAGACGATGGCTGGCAAGCACAAGACGACAAAGGTAATCTTTATACGGCCAAGGCGCTCCTGTTGACACCGCCTGTACCCCAATCACTCACTTTGTTGGGTGACCTTCGAGACAAATTAAACCCACACGACAAGAAGGCTCTTGAGCGAATCAAGTATGCTCCGTGCATCACGGGTTTGTTTCGGGTGGAAGGTGATGTGAACTTGCCCGAACCCGGTGCATTACAACGACCACAAGCGGTATTGAGTTGGATTGCCGATAACCAGCGCAAAGGCATTTCACCACAAGCGCATATCATTACGGTTCATGCGGCTGGAAATATCAGCCAGAACTTGTGGGATCAGCCGGAAGCAGCAGCACTCGATTTTGTGCGGCAGCAATTTGAAGAGTTTTTAGCTGAAGACGCGACGATTGTTAAAGCCGAGTTGAAACGTTGGCGCTATTCGCAGCCTACCATTTTGCATCCAGAGCGCTATTTAATGGCACAAGGTTTGCCGCCATTAGCATTTGCGGGCGATGCATTTAGTGAGGCACGAGTTGAGGGTGCTTTCCTTTCCGGATTAGCCGTTGGGGAAGCGTTAGCCATACGATTGACATCAAAAGTGTGACCAAGACGTTACGTGACAATTATGCCATTTGTGCAATAATTCCGCCGAAATGGCAGGCGGGTGTGAGGGAGTGAGCCGCTGAATTGACACTTTTGAATGGCGACTGGCTCGGCTAATGTCGCTGAGTGCAGCAGATGTGAGGGAGTGAGCCGCCGCTGCACAATTGGCAGTGTCGTTGCAGCGGATGGACGGGAGGAAGCCGCCGAAAATGCAAAAGCCAATGCATTTTTACCACAAAGACACAAAGGAAGAAGAGGTAGAGCAAGGTTTAAATAAAGGTAAGACTGCATTAAGTGGTGGAGGGCGAAATTAACCCTCATCCCCAGCCCTTCTCCCTCAGGGCGAAGGGAGTAAATGCAAATTCAAAATCGTATATTATTGCTTGTTCAGGCAAGCAGCTAATGTCCACCATTTAGTGTGGTGCTACCAAAGTTAGAGTAACTTATAGCTATTATTTTAGCACAAATATTCTTATTTGATCGTTCGAATATACAAACTTTCATAGCAGTATTTATCTCTCGATTTTGGGAGCAAGTGTCATATGAGCGTGGTGTGTCTAGGCGAATTACTCATTGATTTCGTCGCACTTGAACACGGTGTAGGGGTGGGTGAAGCATCCGGCTTTAAAAAAGCACCGGGGGGCGCACCAGCCAATGTGGCGGTGGCAGTAGCACGATTGGGGCATCCGAGCGCATTCTTGGGGCAAGTTGGGGATGATCCTTTTGGTCACTATTTAGCTGGCGTACTAGCAGAGGACAAAGTTGACGTTAGCGGACTGCGTTTCTCGGCAGAAGCACGTACAGCTCTGGCTTTCGTTTCGCTACGGGCAGATGGTGAACGCAGCTTCATGTTTTACCGTAATCCGAGCGCGGATATGCTGATGCGGCCTGAGGATGTCGCCCTCGATGTCTTGAAGGGCAAACAGATTTTCCACTTCGGCTCCATTACCCTCATTAAGGAACCCAGTCGATCAGCGACGGTCAAAGCTGCTGAGGCCGCACGCGATGCTGGCTTAATCATTTCGTATGATCCCAATTTGCGATTGGCGTTATGGTCGGATGCTGAGGCCGCGCGTGCCGGCATGTTATCAGGATTGGAATACG
>JACDGI010000272.1 GCA_013821665.1 Anaerolineae bacterium | reverse complement strand
CCGCTATGATCGCGCTGGGTATGGGCGCACGCGTGACCTTGCTGGATGTCAACATGGATCGTCTGCGTTACTTGGATGAAATCTTAGGCAGCAAAGGCCGCCTGACAACTCTGGCCTCGAATGAAACCAATATTGCCGAAGCCGTGACCACTGCTGATGCTGTCATTGGCGCGGTCTTGGTCACCGGCGCTCGCGCTCCACGCCTCGTCACCCGTGACATGCTGCCAACCATGTTCAAAGGCAGCGTGATTGTCGATGTGGCTGTAGATCAGGGCGGCTGCGTGGAAACCACCCATGCCACCACCCACAGCGATCCGATTTACTTTGTCGATGGTGTGCTGCATTACGGTGTCGCCAATATGCCGGGTGCGGTGCCGCGTACATCCAGCTTTGGTCTGGCTAATGCCACCCTGCGCTACATCTTGAAGATCGCCGATTTGGGTGTGCATGAAGCCTTGAACAAGGATGCTGGCTTAGCCAAGGGTTTGAATGTTTATAAGGGCAGCGTGACGCATCCCGCCGTCGCCAAGACGTTCAACCTGCCGCTGTCCGCGATGGATGAGTTGGTTGTCGCCTAAGCCTACGCTTTGAACTGAACAATGAAGAGGAATGCACGCGCATTCCTTTTTTGTTGTACATTGGAGATGCGATATGAAAGGGTGAAGTCCTATGAGCGATGTCATTCATAGACAAAGTGTGAGCGCTATCCCACTTAATCCAATGGGCAAAATCTTGCTGCAACAGCGGGATGACCGCCCCAAATATTATCCCAACTGCTGGACGACGTTTGGTGGCGCAGTCGAAGCGGGCGAAACACCCGATGAGGGTATGCGGCGTGAACTGCTAGAGGAAATCGAACTTGAACTGCCGATGAAGTTATGGAAAGTTCAGGAGATTCTGGTAGAGCGTGACGGTCAGCAGATCGCCTGGGAGAACACTATTTATGTCGGCTACATTGACCGCGCCGCGTCTGAAATCAAGTTGAATGAAGGTCAAGCGCTCGGTTACTTCGGGCTGGATGATCTTGATAAGCTGCAAATCGGCTTTGACTTCGAGCCACTGTTCCGAGAATTCTTTGCAGCACTGGCAGATGGTATACTACCCCTGTGAATCGCACTCAAAGTATGGGTGTCTACAAATCGTTTATGGTTAGTGAGAGGAAATCGATGGAAACATATTTAGAAAATGTCAAAACCAAAACAGGCAAAACACCGGATGACTTCAGAGTTCTAGCCGAGGCCAAAGGGCTGACCAAACATGGTGAGATTGTCACTTGGCTCAAGGAAGAATTTGACCTCGGACATGGTCACGCCAATGCTGTGGCACATGTCATTCTCCATGCCGACGATCCCAAAGAAAGTGACGATCAAGGCATCGCCAAGCATTTCGCGGGTATTAAATCCGTTTGGCGTGAACCGTATGATGCGCTCCTTGAAAAGTTGAAGGAATTTGGCGACGATGTTCGTGTTGCGCCGACCAAAACCTATCTCAGCCTTTTGCGGAACGACAAGAAATTTGGCATTGTACAAGTTTCTGCCAAGCGCCTAGACATCGGCATCAAACTGGCTGGTACTGCCGCCAAGAGACGCTTCGAACAGGCTGGCGCATGGAACGCGATGGTCACCCACCGTGTAAAAATTGATAATCCCGAAGAGCTTGATGCAGAAGTATTGACATGGCTGCGTCAAGCCTACGATAAAGCTGAGTAATTAAGTCGTCGTCAGCCGGATACGTACCAACGCCAGCGATTGCGCCACATGTTGGATGGCGTTCGCGTCCGGCTGACCATTGGCATCCCGTTCAATCTTATAGACGCGCATGAGGTTGGCGGAGTTGGCGATAATCTGCTGCAAAGCACTGATCGTCACCTCATCACCCTGTGTGGCGTTCGCCACGCCCGTATACTTCCGCCCTTTGAGCCACACCGTCACCGGCACATTGCCCTGTAAATTCTTCCACCAACGATGAAGCGGAATCACCACCAAGCGATCACCTTGAAGCTCATAATAACCGACTGGCAGGTTATAA
This sequence comes from Anaerolineae bacterium, assembly GCA_013821665.1. Classification (GTDB taxonomy): domain Bacteria; phylum Chloroflexota; class Anaerolineae; order Aggregatilineales; family Phototrophicaceae; genus CFX2. Next base: position 7,642 of record JACDGI010000272.1, on the reverse strand, counting down.
ACTTTTCCACTTTTACGTCCTTTGAATGACAGGACAATCGTGCTGCTGCTTAATGCGCCATGCAGCGGCGAACGCAGCAGCGTGGCGATTATTGGATTCATAACATTGGCGACAAAGGGAGAGGCCAATGGTCGTTCGACAGGTTTGGATTGAATAGTCATGATGATCGTACTCCGTTGCGACAAATCGTATCCTTGCCTAGAATAATAAGGTGAATTGGCAACCATGCTCAATGAGCAATCCAGTTGATTTGTCTGTTAGGGAACAAAAGTCCGAAAGTGTATAAAAAGTCTGATGGCAACACCTTCCAAAAATAGTGATCGCCGCGCCGAACGTACCCGCCAGATGCTGCACCAAGCCTTCCTCGACGTCGTGCGCGAAAAAGGCCTGACCAAAGCCAGCGTCCAAGCTATTGTGGATCGCGCCAACGTCAGCCGTGGGACGTTTTACGCCCATTACGCCGATAAATATGCGCTTATCGAAACGATTATGCGCCAAGGCTTTCATCACAGCCTTAGTACTTTACCAACGGATAAAGGGTTGACTAGGGAAACGCTGCACTTGCTCATCCAAACGGTGTTAGATTATTTCAAGTCGGTTTACCAACGGCATCACCGTTCGCGGGATATTGGCCCGGTCATCGACAAAGCCATCCACGACGAACTCAGTACGCTGCTTCTCGCATGGCTCAAACACAGCAACCCCTCTCAAATGTCAGCGGAAATGATAGCGCAAATCATCAGTTGGGCGATCTTCGGTGCGGCGCTCGAATGGAGCCGTGAGCCGAACCTGATGCCAGCCGATCAAATGGCGGATCAAATCGTAGGGATGCTGATGAACGGTGTAATGGGGCTATTACCCGAAACCTAATCGGTTAAGCGTTGTACCCGTTAGTGCTTCGTATAATTAAGGTTTAATTTTTGGCATATTTCATCTACGGCAGATGGGACTTATATACCACTGCAATACATTTCTGATTCCTTTACTGTTGCGACATCTGTTCGATTAGCAGTAGGATCTCGTCTAAGTGAATATCAACAGAAAAGCAAGCACCTTCATCCGGCTTGCGGTAACCCTTTTTGCAATCGCTTCGATGACTGTCTTTTTACAAAAAGATGTTGATGCGGCTGGCGGCGGCATTTACTGGGGCGCACATATCGCCGGTAAACCACCGGATACGGTTTCATTCCAACCCGGCGGCTTGATCTACAGCTTTGAAACACTCTCTGCCAAAAAGAAAATGTCGATTATTGCGTGGGGCGCGCCGTGGGAATATCCGGCAGGAACCATGCTAAAGTTCCAAAAATTGTATTTTGACAATGTGCGTAATCACGGCTCAATCCCGCTGTTGGATTGGAGTTCGATGGCTCCCGGCGGCGCGGCGCAGCCCAAATATAAGCTGACGAATATTACACGCGGCGACTTCGACGCATTTATCACCCAATGGGCGACGGATGCCAAGAATTGGGCGCATCCTTTGTTCTTGCGCTTCGATTGGGAAATGAACGGCAACTGGCAGTTTCCTTGGAGCAGCCAGCTCAACGGTAATAAGCCGGCGGATTACATCGCGGCATGGCGGCATGTTCATGACATTTTCATGCGGGTCGGTGCCAACAATGTGACATGGGTTTGGGCACCCAATATCAGCACATGGAATACGATACCACTCGCGCAGCTTTATCCCGGTGCTTCATACGTGGATTGGGTCGGGCTAGATGGCTACAATTTTTACACCAAACAAGCCATGCCGTGGGAGACCTTTAGCCAAATCTACTCCGGTGCGCCGACGCTGGTATCCAATAGCAAAGATAGCTACACCGAAATCACCAACGTAGCACCCGGCAAACCACTGATGATTACCGAATTTGCCAGTGTGGAATTCGGTGATGGTGGCACCAAGAAAGCACAGTGGATTACTGACGCACTCTCAAGCGCCATTCCCAACCGCTATCCGGCAATCAAAGCCATTGTGTATTTTAACTGGAATGCTGGCAATCCTGCGCTGACATGGCCGGTTGGAACGTCTGTGGCTTCCAAGAACGCCTTTGCAACAGGTATTGCGAACCCACTGTATCTCGCCAACATTTTCAACACCTTAGCCAATGTAAAAATCGCGGCACGGCGCTAAAAGATAACATCAATTGTAGGGGAGGGATTAATCCCTCCCCTTTATCTTTAGCCATTACCGGTCGTAGGGGGTGTGCCATTAGGTGGAGCGCCACCGGGACCGCCGCCTTGACCACCCGCAGGTCCACCATTGGTACCGGTCTCCACCGGAGTCTCCGACAGATCAAGCGCGATGTAGAAGGTCGCTTTATAGCCACCGACTTTCTCGTCGTCATTCTTGACCACGTTCAGCGTCAAAGTGTCGCCATCATCCGCGAAGATGCCATCGGTGGCGTTCATGGTGTTCCGTCCGGGGCGGGTCGAATACGGCGCGGTGGCATAAATCGTATCCGTCATCTTCTCATCGAAGAACAACTGTGATGTGAACTCATAGCCGGAACTAGAAGCCGGATCGGTACGAATCTTGAAGTGGATATGTACCGTGCGTCCCTGATACCAACCGGGGTAAATGGTGGTGAAGGCCGCTGTGCCGAGTTTATCCGTCACCTGATAGCCGCGCAGGAACTTCTGCCCGACGGTGTTGTTGGCACTCTCATCCGAATACAACCCCGACGCATCACAGTGCCAGACATCGACCTGTGCGCCTTCCAAGGCCTCGCAGGTATCGCCCTTGGTCTGCATCACTTGGAACACCAGTTGCAGCAGCGCGCCTTCTTTGACGCTGTTATCCGATGGCTCGATGCGAATATCCGAACGGTTTAACATCTCATCCACGAAGTACGGGCCTTCGGTCTTGGCGGGTTTGACCACGCAGCTCGGCAGCGAGGTATCAACCGCTGTCGCAATCGGCGTTTGAGCAATTCGCAGGTTCTTAAAACCCGTTCCAACGATGAAGGCCGCGCCCGCGCCACCCAACAGCGTCAGCACTTCGCGGCGTGTCAGCACACGACCAATTGGTTTATCGTCGTCGTGCAGTTCCATTTCATGTGTTTTCATACGTACATCCTCAAAAAGTTATCTACAACCACATGGCTGTAGGTATTACTGTCGCTACTTTAGCGGATGGATGTTCAGAAGTTGTGGAGTTTCGATAAAGAATAAGTGAATCGGGAAATAGTGTGATTTTTATTATAGACCGCTGAAATGAATTTCAAGAATCGGCTTGATCCTCTCGTCGTCAAACCCTTGTTTACGTAAATCGGCAATGACTTCGTCTTTACTGCACCATCTAGTTAGTGTGCCATTAATGGCAATTGCTTCGCCATAAATGTCGCAGATTCGATTACTCCGAAAATTAAGCGCACTCTGCTCTCGCATTGCTGTTCTATAATCCGGATGACCAAACAGTGATTTAAACTCACGAACATAATATTGATACAAACTAAAATCGGGGATCTTATGCCAAATTGCCAGCCAAACGGCAAAATTCGGTGCAAACAGTTGTGCGAAATCGTCATCATCTCTCACCGCCACAAATATGGGATATTCACCTTCATCATCCGCCTGCCCCGCATATAAAAACCACATTTCATAGCTGCTCCAGCCGGGATAAAAGGCATATATGTTTTCAGGCAACAACAGGCGTTGCATGGTATCGAATAATAAATGATTGCCCCAATCGGATAAGGATGTTGGCGTAATCACCAGGTTTGCCAGATCAGAAAAGAGGCCGAGGCTGGCAGCATCAAACGCCAACCACTGTTTCAAACTCGGTGGTAAAGCCTTGCCATCAGGGAAGGTCAGATTCGCCAATACTTCAGGGTCAAGCGGCGTTGGAGCACTGCCTAGTTTCTCAGGATGCTGTTGAAATTCGTCGATGACGCTCTGAATAAGCTGTTGTGACGATGAAATAGGCATAACAATTTACCCTTTGGAAACCTTATCACTCTTGAGGTAATTTTCCATCACATCCATCCACTGCACCAGTCCGCGCCACTGACCGAACGGTTGATAATAGGCGGCGATTTCCTTGTCATCGGCTGCCGCCACACCTTTATTGATGCTGTCCTTATATACCGCTCGGCAAACACTGTCGGTGGCGAGGCGATCAAAGTGACCGAGCAGCTTCAGCATACTACCCGCCGCATAATCCCCAAAACCTTTGAGTGCTTTGACCCGCTTATAAACTTCGTCGGATGGCAAATCAGCATCGCGCCACGACTCGACTTCTAACTCCCCGTTTGCAATCCGTGTCGCCAGCAAATGCAGATAATCCCCGCGATAACCTGCCCGTACATGCGCGTTCAAATCGGCGGCTGTCATGGCTGCCAACCGCTGGGGTGTCGGGAAAGCATAACCACCACCGGCATAGGGATCACCTAGCGTCACCATGCGCTCGGTCATTTGGATGGTCATGCGCCATGTGGTATTCGTTGTGAATAAAGTTTTTACCAGATCTTCCCAAACTGAGGGCGCAGAAAGCAAGCGTCCCGCGCCAATTTGTTCCACCCACGCATAACGTGGATTTTGCCGCATCAGCGTGTAGAAACCCGTCAAATCACGGTCGATTTCCAAACTGCGCCGTAACCCACGACTGAGTTCCTCAATTTGAGCATTGGTCAGCACCTCGATCCCCTCGACGTGTACCGACACTGAACCGATATTCGCCTCCGACGCAGGTAACATCAAGCGCACCACCGCGCCATCACTCAGTTGATGAATACGCTCCAATGTGCGCGTATTCTCATCGCAGCTAAACGGCGGCAAATCACACCATCCATGACTGACTACCGAAGGCCAAAAATGAAAATCAGGTGGCGTGGATAAACTAAAACTCGGCATGAAAATGTGTTCCTTATATTGAAAGTGCCATAAAATATGAATGATCGCCTATCGCTTGAGAGGAGAAAATATCATGACCAGTTTTGATGACTCCCTACGTGGCTACAGTTCTGAAATCCATCAGCGAGACAACTATACTTGCCGCTACTGTGGTGCTGATGGCAAAACGTCGTTTGCTACTTGGCTTACACTTTCATCTGACCATCTATTGCCTAAAGGCCATCCCGAAAGAGATAATCCTAAATACATTGTGACAGCCTGTGGCTTCTGCAATGCGGCAGATAATCGCTACTTCGATAAAGCGATTGCAGAGGGATTCGATTTTAATGCCCCTCTTTTATCACCTGATATATTGGTTCATCGAAGATTGCCCTACGTGCTAAAAACCCGACAAGCCTATCAAGAATATTGGGAGGAAAAGGTCAAAACATTTGAAGAATGACTCACATCAAATTTTAATCTGATGTTGATGGGAATAATATGCGTTTGATGTTTAATGATATGCAGTCCTTAACCACACAACTCCAAATCAACAAATCCTACCATATCTGTAATGCTTTCATAAGGTTACAGGTCTATACTGCATATCATTTACGGTTCAACGAAAGGCCAAGTGCATGAGTACTCAAACTGAAGTCGCCACTTTAGCGGGCGGATGTTTCTGGTGTTTAGAAGCGGTTTACGACCAGATGCGCGGTGTCGTGTCGGTCGAGTCCGGTTATATGGGCGGCAAGGTCGAAAACCCCAGCTACCGCGCGGTTTGCACGGGCACCACCGGCCACGCAGAAGTCATCCAAATTACCTATGATCCTTCACAGGTCGGCTTCCAGGATTTGCTGGATGTGTTCTTCGTCATCCATGACCCCACGACCTTAAACCGTCAGGGTAATGATGTCGGCACCCAGTACCGCTCGGCGATTTATTATCACACGCCGGAACAGAAGGATGTCGCTAATAAGGCCATCGCTGCCTTAAACGCCGAACATCGTTTTGACAGCGCCATCGTCACAGAGGTCACGCCAGCATCCAAGTTCTATGTGGCCGAAGATTATCATCAGGAATACTTCGCCAATAACGCCAGCCAACCCTACTGCCAGTTCGTGGTCGCCCCCAAGGTCGCCAAGTTCCGCAAGTACTACATGGAAAAGCTCAAGGCGTAAGGCTGAGATCGAAATAAAAGGGCGAGTCTCAGACTCGCCCCTACGACTATAAAAAGAGGTTTGCAACCGTGCAAACCTCTTTTTATTTCCACACAGATTTTACCCGAAACAATTACGCAAACGTGATCTCCGCTGTCGGCTTAACCTTGGCGACTTCATTGAGCGCTTTATTATGATCTTCGATAATTTGACGCGCCTTGTCACTATTGCCGGTGGTATGGGCATCGCCAACCAGTGTCACATCATAACCCAACGCATGTGCCCCACGGCTGCTGGCATTGATGCACTCGTCCGTTTGCATCCCACAGATGATCAAGCGCTTGATACCTTTTTCCTCAAGAACCGCTTGTAAATTGGTGTCTTCAAAGGCATTACCATGATGCTTTTGGATGATGACTTCGCCCGCTTTCGGTGCAATATCAGCGTGAATATCATGCCCCGGCTTGCCAGCCACCAGTGTGCCGCCCCATTGGGGGTCTTCATTGTGCTGGACATAAATCACCGGCACATTATTTTTTCGGGCATCGGCAATCAATGACTTAACCTGCGTCAGCACTTTCTCCGGCTGATAAGGCCCTTCGTCAAACAATCCCTGTTGCATATCGATGACCAGTAATGCGAGATCATTAGCCATTTCTTCACCCTTTCGCAGAATTTATGTTCGCCAACTACATAATAATCTCAAACAGGTGTTCTGTCAAAAGCCTTTGTATTCAACTCTGCTTTCTCTGCGGTAAAGCTCTTACCTTGGCACCGTCGCCGTCAGATCCAACTGGAACAATCCGTCCGCGCGCGATTGGCTGGTGAGCATCACCCGTTCACGCCGTGCTTCACTGACCACCACGCCACCATTCAACAAGAATTGTGGGAAGAATGTGTTGTAGAACACAAACGCGTCCAGATACAAATCCGGTCGGGCGGTATTCGGGAATTGTGTCCATCGATCCATATTGACCAGCCGGTTATCCCCTTTTGCCGCATCCAAGGCCATCGAAGCCGAATTACTGGTGGCGACCATAATCATATTACGTTGGTAGCCCACTTGGAACACGCCCGTTCGTCCTGCGACCACTGTTTTGAAAGCCCAATCCCCAAAAATTTGCTCGTCGGTGCTTTGCAACCCAAAAATCGTCGTCAGCAGTTTGACGATGCTATCCTGCGTCTTAACACCATCATCCACTTTGCCGACCAGAATGAAATCAAACGGCACATCCAAAACCGGCAAACGGAAGTTCGGACGCGGCAGCAGCGCCAGCGCATAACCTCCATTAAGATGGTCAAGTATATCTTTTTGAACATCAACCCCGTTGATCGTTTTGATCGCGGTCACGAAGCTCTGCACCGCCAGCTTGACATCATCCGACTTGGGATCAGTCACTAGATTGTTCTGGAATGAACCCGCCGTCTCGAAGGGCAAGCCGCCGATCAATTGGCTGGCGAAATTGCTCACAGGCAGCGCGGTAATCGCATCGCCTACGAAGGCACGGAAATCGGTACCACTGTGAACCAGCAGCGCCTCACGCGGCATCATTTGCAACAATGCTGGATCAACACTGGTTGTGGTCAAATCAGTCGGCTGTGTCGGATGGAAAATAGCGGTAGCGGTCACTGTTTGTCCGGCCTCACCCCGCACC
>JACDGI010000271.1 GCA_013821665.1 Anaerolineae bacterium | reverse complement strand
CGGCAGGTACGGGCTTCCATACCTACCAAGATCGCGAGTTGGTTGCACCCAATATTACGCTTGAGGCGCAAGGTGCGTATGACTCGGCGGCTGAGGACAGTTTCGATGATAACGAAGGCATGGAAGAAATGGGGATGAACAACTAAGGTTCATCGCAACGAGATAATAAAAACGCGGGGCTTAATGCTCCGCGTTTTTGATTCAGTTGGTTAGCTGAGGTTCGAGTTTAGTCTCCCGTCCTAATACCGATCAGCAATAACTCGTCAGTTGGACATCCTTATGCACTGCATCATAGATCATCCAATAGGCAGGACGCTCGGTACGATTATGGCTATCGAGGCTAAGATTACATTGGTCGCCGGGAAATGTAATGCTGTAGGCAGCCATTTCGTCACGGTTTGAAATCGTCACTTTGTTAGCGACATTCAAATTCCATAGGATCACTGGCCCCATGAAATCCATTGACTGGGCCAACTGGAATGCACGAACGAGATAGGTTCCTTGCGTCACACGGTCGTTGTAGGCCATCCATTGTTGAGGTGGATCACCGGGGAAACGATCCCAAGTGGCATAACCGAATTCAGTGGCAAACAGCTTATTGCCAGAGTGCCCGTTTTTGACCATAATGTCGCGAAAAGCCTTGACATTATCCAAGAAGAAGAAATGCGGATTATCATCCCAACCGCGATCCTGACTCATCTGACAGCAGGTCGAATCAGGAGGATTGCCCCAGCCATAGGGGTGAATGCCCACATAAATATCAGGGAGTTTGCCGAGGCCAGCATTATACATTTCTTGCAGATATGAACGATCATCCCGTGCGCCAATCTGTGCATTATCAGAAGTCGGTGCTAAACCAGCGGTGATAATCATCAAGGGTGTCGTGCGCGGTTCTTTAGGATCGGTCTTCATACGTTCTGAATAAGCATTGATCGCATTATAAGACGGGAGCAGCAAGTCCATATAGGCTCCCCCGTTCAAGGGCTTGCCTTGCCACTCGCGTGAAAGGTTCGGTTCGTTCCAGACTTCGACACCGTCCAAATGTTGTCCAAACTGATCTAACATCAAATTAATGAATTTGGCGAGAGCATTCGGGTCATCTGGAGGGCCATCTTCTGTCTGGTTAGAACGTGCCCAAGCCGGAGCCTTCGCTACGCTGATGAGAATATCCACGCCCTTTTGATTGGCTGTTTCGAGATAAATTTCCAAGCGTTTGAAGTCTACACTGATCTCATCAGCGTTATTGGGCTGCAACTGTTTCCATGATATTTGGACTTTGAGCCATTTCACACCGAGTTTTGAAATCGAGTCGAGCGCAGTATTCCAATCGTTTTGATCCAAATTCGGATCCAGTTGGATACCCATGCGTGACGGATCAAGATCAGGAACCGATGAGGGCGCACTTGATGTTGGCTGCTGCACAGGGGACGAGGTTGGCGGTGCAACCTGTGAAGGCTCAAGCGTTGGTCCGGCAGTCGGCGGCAAAGGTGTAACAGTCGGTTGTGGCGTGGAGGTCGGTGGCAGTGTGTAATCCCCGCCAATAACCGCGCCCAAGGGTGTATTTGTAGGACTAATTGGCCCAACTTGTACCGGCGCTTCCGTCAAGGTTGGCAAAGCTGACGGAACAACAGGTACGACAGTTGCCGGTATCACGGTGGACACTAATGTTGGTACTGAAGCAGCCTCGGCCTCATGGGTCGGGGTAACGTAAATAACAATTGGTGCCTGTGGCGAACAAGCTACCATCAGCATGGACAACAGTACAAAGAAACAAACGCGGCGTATATGATTTGATTTTTCCATAGAGGCCATAGTATCACAGAGCCGAGGGGCTGGCTATAAGAATTCCCTGAGAGTTGGGGAGGCATCAGGCGAAATTCTGTGGTAGAATAGAATTTCTGTTCAACATATGGGTAATTGACAGCACTCGGCTGAATACCTAGAATACCTTTCACATTTAGGGAAAAGACAACTCAGGATATAGATATGACAAACGGGATCGTTCGTCAGGTCAACATTGGACAAGAGATGCGCGAGGCATACCTTGATTATGCCATGAGCGTGATTGTGGCGCGTGCATTACCGGATGCGCGTGATGGGCTAAAACCTGTCCACCGCCGCATCTTATATGCTATGTACGACATGGGCATCCGTTCGGATAGTTCCTATAAGAAAAGTGCTCGTATTGTCGGTGAAGTGCTTGGTAAATATCACCCACACGGCGATTCGGCTGTGTATGAATCGATGGTGCGGTTGGCACAAGATTTCTCGATGCGCTACGAACTTATCGATGGGCAAGGTAACTTCGGCAGCATCGACGGTGATGGCGCGGCAGCCATGCGCTATACGGAAGCACGTATGGAGCAAATTGGCGAAGAACTGCTGGTTGATATTGATAAGCAGACGGTCGATTTTGTCGAAAATTTTGATGGCAGTCTCAGTGAGCCTACCGTTCTACCGTCGGCCTTCCCCAACCTTCTCGTTAATGGATCATCTGGTATCGCAGTGGGTATGTCGACCAACATCCCGCCCCATAACCTCAATGAGATTTGTGATGCACTGACCTACATGCTCACTGAGTGGGACAAGATGGAAGACATCAACGTCAATGATTTGATGAAATTCGTGAAGGGGCCAGACTTCCCCACAGGCGGACTAGTTTACCGACACATTGATGGGCTAGATACGGATGAAGACACGCTGGTATCGGCTTATGCTACCGGACGTGGCAAAATCACAATGCGGGCTAAAATTCATATGGAGGATATGGGACGCGGTAAGTCGCGCATTATCGTCAGTGAACTGCCCTACCAAACAAACAAATCGTCGCTGATCGAGCGCATAGCAAACCTTGTACGTGATGGTAAGCTGGAAGGCATTGCTGATTTACGTGACGAGTCTGACCGGCAAGGGCTGCGACTCGTTATTGAATTACAACGTGGCGCAGAACCTACGCCTGTCCTTTCCAACCTCTTCAGGCTCACTCCGTTGCAGGAAACATTTAGCATCAACACATTGGCACTGGTCGATAACGAGCCACGTACATTGAGCCTCAAGCAATGCCTCAAGGTATACCTTGACCACCGATTGGATGTGATTAAACGCCGCAGCGAATTTGATCTGATGCGCGCACGCGAACGCGCTCATATTCTTGAGGCGCTTCTTAAAGCCTTGGACGCGATGGATCAAGTTATTGCGACGATCCGCAAATCGCAAACACCCGATACGGCGCGCACTAATTTGATGAATTTGCTCAAAATTGATGATGTGCAAGCACAGGCCATCCTCGACATGCAACTGCGGCGGTTGGCAGCTTTGGAACGCAAGAAAATTGATGATGAATACAAAGAAAAGATCAAACTCATCAAGTATCTACAGGGGCTGCTGGAAAGTCCTCTACAACAGCGTAAACTCATCGCCGAGGAACTGGGTGTCATCAAAGATGCTTATGGTGATCGGCGACGTACAGTCATCATGGACAGCACAGCTACAGCGATACAAGCAAGCGATTTGCTGGTTCCATCAGAAGACACATGGGCAACAATGACCGTAGACGGCAAAATGGGGCGCATTATCGAAAACGCGCAACCGAAAGTCACGGCGGATCTTAAAGATCCGCCACGCTTCATCATGGCAACCAACACGGCACAAATCATCTACCTTTTTACATCTGATGGGCAATGTGCAACGATACCTGTCCACCAACTGCCAGAAATAAATGAACCCGCAGAAGGTGCAGTATTTTCCAGCCTCGTACCATTGGCAAGTACAACAGAAATTACCGCTGCGTTGAGCCTACCCGAAACGCTCGAACAAGGGTATCTGATGTTCTCTACGACCAACGGAGAAATTAAACGCTTGCGGATTGAAGACCTACCGGGCATGACCACCAACGCATTCACGGTCATGGATGTGGAAAAAGACGATAAGTTAGGCTGGGTGATGGTCACAAGCGGCGAAAATGAAGTTATCCTCTCGACAGCCCAAGGCCAAACCATCCGCTTCAGCGAAAACGATGTACGACCAACGGGATTATCAGCAGGCGGGATGCGTGGAATCAAATTACAGCCTGATGATCGCGTTATAGGCGCATTTGTGGTTATTCTAGATCAATATGTGTGGAGTATGACGGACGATGGGGTGGCACAGATTTCACCGATTGCCAATTATCCCTCTCAAGGTCGAGCAGGTAGCGGCGTCATCGGAATGCGATTGCCATCGAGCAGCCGCGAATTGGCAGCAACAACCATTGGACGGCAAGACGACAATATCGTAGCTCTCACCAATCGCAAAAAGGCATTCTACATGCGTTTAGGACGTGCGCCACAAGTCCCACGCGGTAAAGCAGGTGGTGACTTTATCATTTCTATGCGCGAAAAAGAGCAGGTGATCGCCGTTATCACTTATCAACAGCGTGTTCTAATGCCAGAGCCAGTGGAATAGATTTGCCGGGAAGTATTTAACTACTGAGAGATCTTCGTGCTGGGGAGCGACGCTTTAGCCTCAGCACGAATATTGGCTGCTAAATCTTGCAACCATTGCGCAGGCGAGATCCCAAGCGTATCCGAAATATCAGCCTCGATGCGTTCATATGTTTTGAGCGCATCTTCAAACATGCTGAGCTTTCGATACAGTACCATAATCGCGCCGGCCAAATCCTCGCGCTGGCGGTTGAGAGCACTAGCACGAATAAAAAGCCCTAAAGCCGTTGAACTATCACCCGCTTGCTCGATCAACTTTCCCTGCGTGAATAAGGCCTCGCCATAAAGCTGGCTCAACTCATGCTGACGACTATGCACCCAAGCATTGGTTTGCGAGTCAATTCCGATTAAGAAATTACCTTTGTATAACCAAATCGCACGGGCCAATATATCTTGAGCGACCTTTTTGGTTTCAACAGCGCTCCGCTGCATCAAATCCTTGAACAACGAAACATCATAAATAAGCTCAATATCAGGCGCAATGCGGTAAAAGCCACCGGAATAGCGTGTTAGATCCAGATCTAGAATTTCATTTATCTTACGCTTGGTGACATGAAACACATTCGTTGCTTCATGGACGGGCAAATCCGGCCAAAACGACTCGAATATTTGGGCGCGTGTCGCCATCCCACGATCAATGAGATAAAAGAATAGATTCCGGGGCAGATCGCCGTCCCAGTCGCTAACCGGTTTGCCATTCAGAAAAACATGACCGCTGCCTAGTGCTCGCACTTCGAGCAATGTTTTTTGACTGGCTGCAATATAATCGGGAAACATCAGGCGATTTTCGATGGGAATGAAACGCGCACGGGCATTTATAGCCGCGTTTGTGCGAATAAAACCGGGTACAAGTCGACTCAATAATAGAACGCGCAAATTGGGCAGTTCTAGAAACTCGGTGAGCAAACCGTCAAGTTCCGCTAAGTCGGTACGATCACATTCATCGAGTACCAATAGGCGCACGTCAGACCAGCCACCATTCGGGAATTGTGCAATCAGATGCTGTTCCAGCACATCACGCACGGTTGATTGTGTGGACATCTCATCGTCAAACCGGACATACAAAGAAGCTGGCTCGGAAATAAACATTTCTAAAATGGCGTGTTGAGGGAGATAAGCCGGTTGGATAAATACAAATTTCGTATTCGAATCCAAGGCACTTATTTGCTCTCGGATTAGCTCATGCAAAAAATCGAGCATAATCGATCAGTCCAGTCATGCAGTTAATGGTTGGGTAAGTTGGAAACCCGTGTCAATTAGGTTATAAAATAGAAATTATAACCAAATTAAAGTTACACGCAAATCACCAACCGATTAGGCCATCTTTCGACGCCGCGCTTCTATAACATTTTGGATATGTTCCATCTTGTTCAGGATACGCGTCAGTTGATGAAAATTGGCTATTTCCATCGTTAACTGAACGACTGCTACGTTCTGACGAGTCGTGACTGCAACCTTGGTCATATTGACCTTCTCGTCAGCAACAATCGTACTAATGTCACGTAATAGTCCGTCACGGTCATAGGCGACGATTTCAACCGGCACCGCATAGCGTTCTTCAGTTGGCATCAATCCCCAAGAGACCTCTACAAGACGCTCCGGTTCATTATGCGATTGCATATTGCGGCAATCGGCACGATGGACAGTTACGCCTCGGCCACGCGTGACATACCCAACGATGGTATCACCGGGCATCGGGTTGCAACACTGCCCTAATGTCACCAACATGCCTCCCAAACCATTGATATTGATACCGTTGGTCTCTACCTGAATCTGCGAAGGGACTGGCTGCTGCGTCTCTAAAAGCTCTTCAATCGAGGATTTTTGTTGGTCACGCCGTTCGGCTTCCAAAATCTTGGTGGCGATTTGCGGGCCATTAATATCCCCTGCCCCAACCGCAGCCAAGAAATCCTCTAACTTGTCGTAGTTGAAATTCTGTGCGACATTCTCAAATGAGGTATGTTCTACACCAAGGCGCTTTAGTTCGTGTTCGAGCAGTTCACGTCCGCTGGCGACATGCTTCTCGCGATCTTGACGACGGAACCACGCTTTAATCTTGTCACGGGCACGCGCCGTTTGCACATAACCTAAATCGGTATTGAGCCAATCTAAACTGGGGCCACCGCGTTTCGAGGTCAGAATTTCAATTTGTTCGCCTGTACGAAGCGTATAGTTGAGGTTAACCAGGCGCCCTTGAACTTTCGCACCACGGCAGCGATGTCCAACATCTGTGTGAATAAGATAGGCAAAATCAATGGGGGTCGCACCGAGGGGCAAATCGACAATATCGCCCTTGGGTGTGAAGATATAGACGCGATCTTGAAAAAGCTCGTTCTTCATCGTGTCTACAAAATCAGCGGCATCTTTGGCTTCGGGACCAAACTCCATCAAACGGCGCAAATAACTCAGACGATTCTCAAAGGCTTCGTCACGGCTCTTCTTATTGCCCTCTTTGTAGCGCCAGTGTGCGGCAATACCATATTCGGCATCTTCGTGCATTTCCCATGTGCGGATTTGGACTTCAAGTGTTTTGCCGTGGTTGTCGCGCACCGCAGTATGCAGGCTACGATAGAAGTTATCTTTAGGAGCCGCGATATAATCATCAAATTCGCCTTGAATGGGACGCCACAGGCTGTGGACGATGCCCAAGACCTGATAGCACTGAGTCACATCTTCGACGATCACACGAACGGCGCGCACGTCATAAATTTGGTCGATTGACACATCTTTGCGATCCATCTTCTTATAGATGCTGTAGATGTGTTTGGGACGACCACTAATGACGACTTTGGTGAGGCCATGTGAGCCTAATTTTTCGCGTAAGGTTTTGATGACATTGCTGACATAGGCTTCGCGATCCGCACGACGTTCATCCACAGCGGATGCAATTGCTTTATATTTCTCCGGCATGAGGTAACGGAAGCTTAAATCTTCCAATTCCCATTTGATCTGCCAAATACCCAGACGGTTGGCTAAAGGCGCAAATATATCGAGCGTTTCCTGCGCCTTCTGCTGCTGCTTATCCGGTGACATATAATGCAGCGTTCGCATGTTATGTAAACGGTCTGCAAGTTTGACCAGCACAACCCGCACATCGTCATTCATAGCCAGCAACATTTTGCGGAAATATTCCAGTTCTTTATCAGCTGCTTTACCACGTTTGTTCGCGTCTACTTTTATCGGTAGATTTTTGAGTTTACTAACCCCATCGACGATATGGGCGATATTTTTACCAAATTCATTGCGAATTTCTTCTACCGAAATATTGGTGTCTTCAACCAAATCGTGCATGAGCGCGGCAGCAATCGCTTCGGCATCCAACTTCATTTCAGCGAGGATGTGCGCGACAGCAACGCAATGCGTGAAATAGGGTTCACCGGACTTACGCATTTGTCCGGCGTGTGCTACCTCCGCTTTACGATAAGCTCTCTCGATTAAAAGACGATCATTTATGGATAGGTCTTGCAGTTGATCTAATATTGATTCGAGGTTCAAACCTGCGATTTGTTGCATAAAGCTGCCTTGCCTGTGCCCTTCAACTCAACGAACTATAAGCATACATTAATGGCAATTGTGCATCTTTAATTATATTCTCTATCAATTAGTTTGCGACTCTTTGCTGTGGTACATCAGAAACCGAGTTCAACCGGAGATATGACATTTCTCACCTTAAAGCCTAGTATGGTCATAGTCAATGGAGGGTGAGTAACTGTTATAATACGACATCAATAGTAGAAAGTTCGTATGAGGACGATGTGGCTGCTTTATTAAACGTAGACGATGCACTTAATCAGATTTTAGCAACAATTCAGCCTCTGCCCGATGAAACAGTGGGGTTAGCCGATGCTTTAGGCCGTATTATCGCTCAGGATGTGATAGCTGATAGCAATTTACCGCCCTTCTCTAACTCCAGCATGGATGGGTTTGCGCTGAGGGCAGCCGATATTGCAAATGCCAACCAACAAAATCCTGTCGCTCTGCACGTTGTGATAGATATTCCTGCGGGATCATCACCAACGGGACAAATTGTCAGCGGAGAGGCCGCGCGGATTATGACAGGTGCGCCTTTGCCACAGGGTGCAGACGCAATTATCCCTGTTGAGGACACCGATGCGGAGTGGAAACCGGGCGGCAATGAAGCGCTGGCGGAAAGTGTCTCGGTAAAGAAAAGTGTCAAAATGGGTGATTATGTACGACTTGCGGGCGAAGACATCCGCAGTGGTGAACGTATTATCCAAAGCGGCACACTTTTACGCCCCGCAGAAATCGGTTTGTTAGCAGCCGTTGGGCAGCATCAGGTAAAAGTGATTCGGCAACCGCGTGTCGTGATCTTGTCGACCGGTGATGAACTTATCGGCATCGATGAAGCTTTGAAACCGGGGAAAATACGGGATAGTAATAGCTATGCGCTGGCGGCACTGGTCAAGGTAACAGGTGGCATTCCCATCCGCATCCCGACTGCACACGACACATTGGAAGATGTGAGGCAGCGCTTCAAAGAGGCATTGGCACAAAAGCCTGACCTTATTCTCAGTTCGGCAGGTGTCTCGGTGGGTGCCTTTGATGTTGTCCGAACGATTATTGATGAACTGGGTAAAGTTGACTTTTGGCGCATCAATTTACGTCCCGGTAAACCCTTAGCGTTTGGTCAGGTAGGTGGCGTGCCGTTTTTCGGATTACCCGGAAATCCTGTATCAGCTATGGTGACTTATGAAGTATTTGTGCGACCAACACTGCTCAAACTGGGTCAACGGGCGGATCATGTGGCAACGATTGATGCTACTGTTTCAGAGGATTTACACTCAGATGGGCGGCGTAGTTACATCCGAGTAAAATTGAAGCGCGAACCCACCGGTTGGACAGCGCGAACGACTGGAACCCAGAGTTCAGGTGCGCTAAGTTCTATGATGCTGGCGGATGGTCTTATGATTATTCCGGAAGATGTCACGTTTTTACCCGCAGGAAGTAAGTTATCTGTCCGTCTCCTGCGCGATTTACACGAGTTAGATTGAGGATACTATGTCAAGTTTTGAGAACACACAGTCAGAGGAAATCGTCACAACAGGCAAATCACGCGATTGGTTGTATACCATTTCATTGGTATTGGTCGTCATTGGTATCGTTATCAGCGGCTATTTAAGTTATGTTAAATTGACCGATACCCAAACAATTTGTGTTAGTGGTGGTGCAT
>JACDGI010000270.1 GCA_013821665.1 Anaerolineae bacterium | reverse complement strand
GCTTACATAAGAAAGCGATTGCCATCCAGTCGCTTGCCCAGATGCTTCTTGCCCTTAGCGTTAGACTCGATGAGAACCTCATCCACTGATAGCTTCATCATCTTCAACTGGGCGTAATAAGTTTCAAGCAGCATATCGGTTATTTACATGACCTATTTACGGAAAAAAATCGATGCATTTCGCTACACAAAACTACCCTTTATGTAGCTAATTATACCACGAAATTTGATGTTTTTGACCTTGTGTTTGAGCTTGTTATCACTTATTTCGATGGCTTGTTTTCGACACCAAAATGAACGGTAATTTACTCATATAAAGCGCGGTGATCACGTCTTATTCCGCTCCAAAACATCGTTAAACTCTTGCTATAAAAGCGAGATTGTTACTTTGCCGAACGAGCAGGTATATGCAGAACCGACGATTACACAATCCCACCTCACAGAAAATGGCCCGTCACAAGTGCGGTAAAACGGCCATCGGCTATGCATACATAATGAAAGCAGAAGCCTATATCGAAGCCCTACCCCTATGGAAGGTTAAGGACCGGCAATCACAAAAGTATCGGGCAGACTCCACCCACTTGTTCCAGTGGCAGCCACAGCCTGTGCCCGCCAATAGTAGGTTCCTGACGCAAGCGGGCAGGTTGTGAGACTCAATACCTCTGCTGCTGTTTGTTGAGTGCCACCACATTGTAGAACGCTAAAGGAATTACTGAGCGAAATTTGTATTTTATATCCCACTGCCCAGCTCACGCGATTCCAGGTCAGAAGTCGTGTGTTGGTTGTGGAATAGTTGATCGGTGGGGCAGCGCCGATAGGTGAGGTAGCGGGCGTTGCTTCATAAGGTATGGGAACACAGGCTGAAAACTCGGATGTGTTGCCGTTGGCATCGGTTGCGGTCGAAGTGACAAATCCGTTCAAATGCCAGCGTACTTGTAAGGTGGCTTGGTCTGTAGCCTCAAAGTATTCGACCGTCAGCGTATGGTAACCAGTACTCAAGTTCACTGTAAATTGATCGGTTGTCAGCGGACGGCCAACAAATTTATCCAAGACAACAGAACCATCAATATAAACCCGTACACCGTCATCAGCACTCACAATAAATGTGTATAAGCCTGCCGTAAAGTTTTGCGAAGAGGTGAAACGCGCCGAAAAATTGTCTGCTGGCATACCCGCTACGCCTGTACCATTTACAATCGGCACCCCCGTTCCCCAATTGAAGTTCAGTCCTCCTTGAATACTGCTAACTGGCACCCCCGTACCCGTCAGGTTGTTACTAGGGAAGAATGTTCCTGTCCAACCATAACCAAAATCATCGATCATGGTAAAGTTATTGATCTGCGCCGTGAAACTGGCATTACCGCCGGCATCCGTTGTAACATCGGTAGAGCCAGCCCCATAAGCTCCTTCACCATAACTACTTACAGAGCACATCTCATTCCTGAAAAATTCCAGATGATAATATTGATTGGGTCGGCTGTTCAATGTGCCATTTACAGTCGTATTGGAGCCTGAATTGACTGCACTTGTGATGATAGGGAAGTTTTGAAGATTATTTGCGCCTGTATCCGCATCGCCCACATCATTTGGCGTAAGACCGTTATTCCCCAAATCAATACCCATGCCGCCATTATCCGAAAGGCGATTACTGCTTATTCGATTACCTGTCCCACCGGAAATCACAATCCCGCGTGATGTGTGGAGCGAGACTGTGTTATCCATAATAATCGTGTTGTTGGCGGAAACGACGATACCTTGAGGGCCGTTTTGGACAATGGTGTTACCCTGAATGGTTGTATTATTGGCTCCGTTGCTGACACTAATGCCAACCAGATTGCCCCATATTTCATTGCCGTCAAAAGTAGAACTTCCACCGCCAATAATGGTATTGACTGCGCTTGCAACAAATATGCCAATACCACCATTACCCAGCAAATAGCTGCCATCTGCGCTAATGCCGATGAAGTTATCGCGTATTATATTGCCGCTGGTTGTGGCGTCACCAACGAGAATACCAACATCATTATTACCTGAAATGACATTCCCACGTCCAATGTTGTTGTTCGATGCTCCTTCAGCTAGTCGTATACCAATCTGATTAGGTATTGCCTCTATACCTTCAACATTTGTGCCAATGTAATTGTCACTGATCGCATTATCAGTCGACTTTCGTCCACCGTTGCTGTACAGATACAATCCTGTATTGCGATTACCCGAAATCACGTTATTACGAATGGTGCTGTTGGGCGCAGTCATGATAATGCCGGTGTCGTTGCCTTTGGCAACTGTACCTGTTGCATCCGTACCGATATAGTTCTTTTCGATAAGATGTGCCTGCCCATTACTGACTTGGATGGCGAAACCAGCGAAACTGTTGATGATTAGGCCGCGAATAGTGACGGTCGTATTCGGGTCATAAGTTGTTGGTGTCGCGCCGTTGATTACAATCGCATTTGCTGGTACGGTCGAGGACACTGGTACAATCTCAATAAAAGGACTTCCGCTGTAACCCGGTTGAGTTGCGCCGTCAATAATGACTGATGAAGTAATTTCGAGTGAGCTACTCAGCTTAATCGTGTGTACACCGGTGCCGGGAATGTTGAATTTGATTGTTTGCACACCATAAATGGCGTTAGAAGCGTTTACCGCTTCGATAAGGCTGCAATGCGTCGCATTACAAGTGCCATCATTTGTATTGATGCTTGTGTTCACAACCAAATCATTTCCGGGTACAAATGACTCACGTTTGGCGACAAATATGTCGTTTATGTTATTCGTATCCCCTGCAATTAAGTCACTTGAAGCTGAACTGAATGTAACATAAGCCCCGTCACGGGAGATATACGGATAATTAGTGATAATTCCCCCCGCCGCATTTTGGGATGTTCCGCCATTGATGCTGGCTGAAATCAAATAGGTTCGATTGGTTATCCGGTCGCGAACGAAAACATCGGTTGAATTGTTTTTGTCATCGTTCACTAATTGATTTGAATTGGATAGAAATGCAACATACCGCCCATCATCCGAAATAGATCCAAACCATGAACCATTCGTTTCTGCCGTATTAGTATCTGCGGCGGAAACGCGACTTGTGACATTATTTTGCAAATCGCGTACATAAACATCACGCCCGATATAGGTATGGTTTGGTTCTAAATTCTTGGCCTCGGACGTAAATACGACGTAGCGACCATCTGCTGAAATCGATGCATCATAAGAATTCCAATTAGCCACAGCCCCTGCTGAAGAAACAGACACTAGTGTAATTTGGTTGGTCTGGCGATCAAGCAAAAATACTTGTGACATGAAGGTTGGATTACCAAGTTCGTGATTAGGATCATTTGTGCTAAAAACGACATAGCGTAAATTAGCGGATACTGAGTTTCGATTTACACTCATATCTACTGAGGATACTAAAAGGCTTTTTTGTTGTGTTTGAAGATCATACATAGAAAGGGAATTAGCTGACATGACACCGGGGGTGAAGAAAACAAGTGTATGTTCATCGGCTGCAAAAAACAGTTTCCCGGGGGGGGAATCGGAGATGTTAGAATTCAGAATTCCCATGGGAATTCGCGTAACATTCCCTGTCAGCAGGTCTTTAACATAAATATCCCATAGACTATCGCTATCGCCGATTGACAGGTTAGTCGCAATTGACATAAAGCCTACATAACGACCATCAGCCGAAATACTAGGAAATCTGGAATTGTCATTTCCTTGTGTTCCATCAGCAGCCGTCGAAGCGCGAACGGTTTGACAGGTTTGTCGATCAAAGACAAAAACATCATATCGCCCATTGGTATCGTCACTAACAAGATTACTGGCGAGTGATTCGTAAGCGATATAACGGTCTGTTGATGAAATGTAAGAAAAAATTGACGATGCATTAGCTTGAGTCCCATTCGCGTTCACTGAGACCATGCTCATTGACGCGGATGGATTACAAGTGAAGTTCCCGACAGGTGCACCTAAAGTTGCGGGTGGCAGCGGTGTGATGGTTGCTGTGGGTAGAGGATTTTCAGGCGGTGGGGGTGCATAGGCCGCAAGTTGAGCGACGAAAACATCATTGCTACCATTGATATCCCCTTCAATAAGATTTTTGGCATAGGATGTAAAAGTGATGTAAGAGCCATCATCTGATATGCTTGCGTAATATCCTGATGAATCCCCATCCGCTAATGTGCCATTTAATCCAACGGAAATTTTATAGGTTTGAGCGTTTGGAATATCATGCACAAAGACATCATAAAGATCATCACCATCGCCAGCGACTAAATTGTTTGCTTTTGAGGTAAATACGACATAACGCCCATCCCCAGAGATCGTTGCAGACTGAGAACTTCCATTCGCCTGTGTTCCATCACTGGCTATTGATACGCGGATGGTTTGACCAATCACCCGGTCATGGACAAAAACATCCCAAGTCCCATTCGTATCATTTGGAACCAGATTGTTTTCCGGTGATATAAAAGCGACATAGCGTCCATCATTTGAAATGGACAGTCTGGAACTAAAAGCCGCTGCTCCATCTGGCGTAATACGATCATAGTGCTGATTTTGGATATCATACACATATAAATCATAATTATTTTTCGTGTCGTCGCTGACCAGATTTAAATTGCTGTAGAACGCAATATAACGTCTGTTGCCAGAAAGTGTGGCGTTCAGACCTAGTGTAAGCACAGATACTTGTTGATTGGTCGATAAATCATAGACTGTCGACCCATATAGGAGATATGCTCCATCGTCAGAAATCTGAGGATAGACATTTATAATTGAGCTGCTTGCAAACCGTCTCATTGTACTCATCTGCATATCGCGTACATAAATAGCAGGTTCGACTTGTATCGGACCGCTCATTAAATTGAACGCATTTGAGCTAAACGCAATATAACGTCCGTCAGAAGAAATCGTTGGATAATCGGAATTGCCGTTAGCTGAAGTACCGTCAGGTGCTTCTGAAACACGAACGGTTGTACAGGTTAATCGATCAAATCTAAAGATATCTTGCTGGCCATATTGGTCATTTGGAACGAGATTGTTTGCATTGGAAGCAAAAACAACGTAGCGCCCATCGCCTGAGATAGCGGATGATAAAGAATCTGCATCGCCTTGTACACCACTAGAACTTACTGAAGCGATACTCATTGCTGCTGAAGGGTTGCAGGCAATTGGATTAGCTAGTGGTGCAACAACACCGACTTGATTTTGAATCACCGCACTCGCAGTAGCGCTGGGTGTCAGGCTGGAAGTCGGAGTAACGCCTGTGGCTGTCATACTCGCCGTGAGTGAGGCTGATGCTGTGGCACCCAAAGTTGGGCTAACTTCAGTTAGAAGTATATCGGTGGCTGTGGCCGTCGATGTTGGCGACGGAATATCGGTCGGTAAGGGTAAGTCGGTCACTGTTGGGGCCGGCAGTTGTGTTAGGCTGGGTTCTAGGGTTGGGATAGGCGTTTCAGTCGGAATCGCTGTTGGTATATCTGTTGGGATAGGTGTCACGGTAGGGGGTTCAGCAGGTGTTGCGTCCTGAGCGCTAACCGCAGTCACAACGAAACAGAGTACCAATATAATGATGAATAAACCGCGACGTGTAGGAGTCATTCTTGACCTATTTTTAATTTCAACCATTTACGTATCATGCCAGCAAACACCTCACATATGCCTTTCTTAGTGTAGCTGATACATTAGGGATAAAGTGTTTAAGTGGTGATCTGAGCACAACTTAATATTGATGATTTACAGTGTCGGCAGAACACTACAGATCAAATTCATTTGTGCCTCCCAAAAACGTTCCAGCCTGTTGAAAAAGTCGGAGTTATCCTACTTCATGCATAATTCGGGTCAATTTCTACTGGATATTAGACGATTTTAGGCTGCTTTAGGCCATCATAATGGCTTCAAATCAAACCTTAAGTACTTTTTCAACACTCTGGTTCGTTTGTGACAGATGCCTTCTCTTCCTTGATTTTGTTCGCTAGTGCCTATCTTTTGTATCCCGGAAATCTCTCTTGAAACCTACTCTCGTTCTTCAAAACCTGAAATTGAAATCAACGTCTTACACTCCTCACACTACTGACTAAAATCCTTATTTTAGTCATCTATTTTGAAGTGTAAATGGGCGACTTTCCAGTCTTTATAATGGCCTTATGTGCGATTACCTGATATAGCTCAAATCACTCATGTAGAATTTCTTGACTATAAAAAGAATTTTGCAAAACAAAGGTGGTCAACCGATTAAAAATGGCTACGATATCACAAGGATATTCAACCCTTTTACTGCAATTTTTTGGCGAATTTAACGAACCAGCCTGTTGAAGAATTCTTCGCCATGAGTTCTCGATCTATTTACACTTCTGAAGTGTCTTAAAAACTTTGACGACATGGAGTGGTAAAATCCATATTGGGATGAGAGTTCCTATGCATCAATGGGCTTAGGTTGCTCCGACTATGCCCAAAATGAACTTAATGATTGGCCTGACTGTTTTAAGAGCGATAGACTGACAAAATATTAGGAAGTCTGAAGTTATGTTTAGTTCTTTGGAAAAGTCGGTTATTTCCCCCATACTGGTTGGTCGCACTCCCACGCTCCAGATGCTTCATCTCGCCCTCAATCGCGCCAAAAGCAAAAGCGGTCAAATGGTACTCATTTCTGGTGAAGCAGGAATTGGTAAATCACGCTTAGTCGCCGAGGTAAAAACGTACGCAAAAGAACAGACATTTCTGACGCTTCAAGGGAATTGTTTCCAGCCTGATCTCATCTATCCCTTTGCGCCTCTACTCGATCTTTTGCGACCCTATTTTGCGATCCATTCATCGCAACTGAATACCCTGCTGTCGCCAGCCATATCAGGTCAATTATCGCGCTTGTTTCCGGAATTTTTTTCATCTATTGATGCCTCTCCCATTCTTGAAACGGAACACAATAAACGGCATTTATTCACGGCGCTACTCTATGTTTTCAGCTTGCTTACCACATACCAACCGCTGCTGGTCATCATCGAGGATCTGCATTGGAGTGATGATACCAGCCTGGAATTTCTGCTTCAGCTCGCTCGTTGGAGTACAGCCCAACCAGCACTCGTACTCATTACCTATCGGAGTGACGAAATACATCCTTCCTTAAGCCGTTGGCTTGCGCAAGTAGACCGCGAACATCTGACGCAGGAGTTCATGCTGCATCCTTTAATCCGCTCTGAAGTAAACGATTTATTGAAAGCGATCTTTGAACTGCAGCGACCAATTCGAGCTGACTTTTTGGATGCAATTCAAGTGCTAACCGAAGGCAATCCCTTTTTTATCGAGGAGATTCTCAAATCGCTCATGGTTGCAGGCGATATCTTTTATAGTGATGATGCTTGGGACCGCAAAACACTACATGAATTGCATATCCCCCGTAGTGTTCAAGCTGCCGTGCAACAACGGGTTGAACTATTGAGCATTACGGCCAACCAAATCATCATGGTTGCGGCAGTTACCGGACGCCGCTTTGATTTTACGCTGCTGCAATCCCTCACAGACTACAATGCGTCCGAACTCCTCAGTGCGATCAAAGAACTCGTAGGCGCTCAACTGGTCATCGAAGAGTCAGCAGAACGCTTTGCTTTCCGACACGCTTTGACGCGAGAAGCCATTTACACGAACCTCCTGATCCGCGAACGCGTTATTTTGCACGAACGTATCGCCGAGGTGCTTGAGCATTCATCTACCCTTGTACCGGACTCACGCGTTGCTGAGTTAGCCTATCATTTTTATGAGGCTGAACAATGGGAGCGCGCCTTCCAGTACAGTTGGCGTGCCGGTGACCTTGCCCGTCAACTCTATGCTATTCGGGAAGCCATTGAGCAGTTTACGCGTGCGCTGGATGCTGTAAAACATCTTGAGAAGCCTGCACCCCTGGCCTTACTTCGGGCACGGGGACTGACATATGAAGCACAGGGCGATTTCGAAGCGGCGCGGCTCGATCATGAAGCCATCTTGCAGACCAATCAACCCAATTCTGAGGTAAAGTGGCGCACCTTACTCGATTTGGGCATGTTGTGGGCTAGTCGGGATTATGTGCAAACGGGTATCTATTATCAACAAGCATTAGCACTGGCGCGTGAAATTGAAGATTCTGCCTTAGTCGCATCGAGTCTGAATCGACTGGGCAACTGGCATATGAATGCCGCTCAACCGGTTCAGGGACAAGCCTACCATCAAGAAGCCCTGACTCTATTTCAGGCATTGGATGATCCCGCTGGTTTGGCTGAAACGCTCGATCTGCTGGGGCTCGCTCATTACGGGATCTGCGATTTGATTCAGGGGGCGGCCTATCTCCAGCGGTCTGCCGCACTTTTTCGAGAGTTGGGAGATCAAGCAAGCCTCGCGTCCAGTTTGACAATCCTCATGCTGTGTCGTCATGAAAATTATGACACAGCTACGATGATCCCAGCAGAAACCGATTCAGTAGAGACGACGCATGAAGGTCAATTAGCACTGCAAATAGCACGCGAGATCGGTTGGCGTTCGCAAGAAGCCTTTACTGGGATACAAATCGGCATGTGTTTGGCATTACAGGGTGACTACGGACGTGCTCTGCAAATGGCACAGGCGGGTTTGCACCTTGCCGAAGACATCCAGCATCAGCAGTGGCTGACCAGCGGGCATCGGGTACTGGGCGGTCTTTATTTTGATCTCTTCGCACTGCCTCTGGCACAGCAGTCCTTGGAACAGGCATCTGCACTCGCTCACGAGATCGGTTCATCACTCTGGATGAGTCTCACTTCAGCAGCTCTCGCTTCACTCGCTGTCAGGCAAGGTAACTTTACTCAAGCAAGGACCTTGATCGAGGCCTTGCTCAAAACCTACCCCATCGATCAGGAATTGTTCGCTTCGCGTATCGCCAGATCGGTACAAGCGGAACTGGCACTCGCAACCGATAATGCCGATCTGGCACTCCAGATCATTGATCAGCTTGTCGTTAGTGCTCCTAATAGCACCGACCAAAGCCGCATTCCCTACCTCTTGAAACTACGCGGGGAAGCACTAATCGAACTTGGGCAGTGGGCAGCGGCTCAGACGGCGCTTGAGGCTGCGCAGGTTGAAGCAACCAGACGTGGTCTACGCCCCCTGCTCTGGCGGATTCAGGTCGCACTTGGGAAGCTGTATCAAACACAAAAACTTCGGGAAGAAGCAGAAGCGGCTTGTCTCACAGCCCAACAGATCATCGAAAGCTTGGCTGCCAGCATTTCTAACGACTCTTTAAAAACCGGATTTTTGCAAGGTGCGACTGCGTTGATTCCGGCTGTCCCTGCATTGTCACCGCATCAGATAACCCAAAAACAATTTGACGGTTTGACTCCGCGTGAACGTGAAATTGCTGTGCAGATCATATATGGCAAATCGAACCGCAGCATTGCTGAGCAATTATTCATCAGCGACCGTACAGTCGAATCCCATATCAGCAGCATCTTCTCTAAACTCGGTTTCACTTCTCGCGCCCAGATTGCGGTTTGGGCAGTTGAGAAAGGGCTGCATGTCAAGGATACGGACTGAACATTCGTCTCTCTGGGTAGCACCACACTAAGTGGTGGACGCTTTTTGAGGGAGAAATTTGGCGCATTAAATGGTAAAAATGAACATGTTTACCAAATTACTGAACGCGTTCATCAGATTCTTGAACATGTTCACTGACCAC
>JACDGI010001025.1 GCA_013821665.1 Anaerolineae bacterium | reverse complement strand
AATTAGTGTAGGGATGAGGCCTGCCTCATCCGTTGGCTAAATACCATTCCAATTAGTAAATCACCATTAGCCTGATGCGGCACAAACTAATTAAATTATTTTTTACGAGCGTCTTTTTCTTAAATCTTGTAACTTGTCTCTTGCAACTTGTAACTAGGAATCACACATGCCCAAACGAACTGACATCCGCACAATTATGGTTATCGGCTCTGGCCCCATCGTCATCGGTCAAGGCTGCGAATTTGACTACTCAGGTGTACAAGCCTGTAAGGTGCTGCGCCGCGAAGGTTACCGCATCGTTCTCGTCAACTCCAACCCCGCCACCATCATGACCGACCCGGAGTTCGCTGATGCCACCTACGTCGAACCTCTCACGCCCGAAATGTGCGAACGCATCATCGAGCAAGAACGCCCCGATGCCATCCTCCCCACCGTCGGTGGACAAACCGCGCTCAACCTTGCTCTCGCCCTGCACGATCAGGGTATCCTTGAAAAATACAACATCGAACTGATCGGTGCTTCCTTCGACAGCATCCAACTCGCCGAAGATCGCCAACTCTTCAAAGATGCCATGACCGAAATTGGCCTCAAGTCGCCGCCTAGCGAGGTCGTCAAAACGGTTGACGATGCCGTCCGCGCCGCGAATATTCTGAATTATCCGGTGCTGGTGCGTCCTTCCTTCACCCTCGGTGGGTCAGGTGGTGGTGTCGCCTATAACGAAACCGAACTCCGTACCATCGCTGAACGCGGTATCAAACTCAGTCCTGTTGGACAAGTACTCATCGACATGAGCTTGCTCGGCTGGAAAGAATACGAATTGGAAGTGATGCGCGATACACTTGGTAATTTTGTCGTCGTTTGTTCCATCGAAAACCTTGACCCGATGGGTGTGCATACCGGCGATAGCATCACCGTTGCCCCTGTCCAAACTCTCACCGATAAAGAGATGCAGCGCCTCCGTGACATGTCGAAGGCTGTGTTGGATAAAGTTGGCCTCGCGACAGGTGGCGCGAATGTTCAGTTCGCCGTCAGTCCAGATGATGGCGAAGTTTACGTTATCGAGATGAACCCGCGTGTCTCTCGTTCATCGGCGCTGGCGAGTAAGGCCACTGGTTTCCCCATCGCTAAGATTGCTGCGCTCTTGGCGGTCGGCTTCTCGCTGGATGAAATCCCCAACGACATCACCCGCGTCACACCCGCCAGCTTTGAACCCTCGCTGGATTACGTCGTCGTCAAAATCCCGCGCTGGAACTTCGAGAAATTCAAAGGTGTGGATCGCGTCCTCGGCCCGCAGATGAAAGCCGTTGGCGAAGTCATGGCGATTGGTCGCACCTTTCCCGAAGCACTGCAAAAAGGTATCCGCGCCCTCGACATTGGCATCATGGGCTTCGGTAGCAAACTCGGTGATGCCACGCCCGAAATGCTCAAAGTGCCGACTGCCCAACGCCTTTTCCAAACTGCCTCGGCTTTGTTCAATGGAATGCCCTTGGATGAGGTTAGCCGCACCACCGGCTTTGACCCTTGGTTCGTGCGCCAGATGGGCGACATCATCACCATTCAGCACAAAATCCTCGACAAAGGTTTGACGTTGGATCGTCTCGATGCCACTGACTTCCTCAAGCTCAAGCGTTATGGCTATGCCGATGCTCACGTTGCTCAACTACTCGGTGTTCCTGAAACCCAAGTGCGTGCCCATCGTAAAGCGCTCGGTGTGATCCCGTCCTATTACCGTGTCGATACCTGTGCTGCCGAGTTTGAAGCCCATACACCTTATCTTTACAGCACCTACGAAGAAGGTGACGAATCCGAGCCAACCACCAACAAAAAAGTGATCGTTCTCGGTGGCGGCCCCAACCGCATCGGGCAGGGTATCGAGTTTGATTACTGCTGCGTTCATGCCTGTTTTGCCCTCAAGGAACTCGGCTTTGAGACTATCATGGTTAACTGCAACCCCGAAACCGTCAGCACCGATTACGACACCGCTGATCGTCTTTACTTCGAGCCGTTGACCGTCGAAGATGTGCTGAATATCATTG
>JACDGI010000269.1 GCA_013821665.1 Anaerolineae bacterium | reverse complement strand
GTGGCGTACTGGTAAAGAGATGCTTGGAAAATACCATTAATGGCACCGTTAAGCAGCATCAGGAAAATGAAAGCGAAAATAACAACGGCAATAGTGATGATAACCAGCGCAGTCGAATGAGTCGCCGCAGCCAGCATAATCAATACAAAACCCACCACCATTAGTCCTATGGTCGCGAGACAACCTACGGCGCTAATCGCCAAGCTGCCTACGAACTTTTCACCCCATGTCTGATTGAACAAGCTCAAACTGCGCTTGAGCGAATCCATCACGCCGAGATCTTCGACTACTAACACCGGAATGACAAAGAATACCACCAAATTCCATGAGCCTTGAATAATGCCAGCGATGATAGCAGCGATAATCATACCTACCGGATTACGTGAATTGGCACCCGATTGGCGAACGGCACGAGCCAGCATACCGATGGTCGCAGAAATCAGCGCAAAGACAAAAATTTTGCCTATGTGCGAAAGCGCAATATTGATTCCATCTTGAACCGTCGCGGTTTCGCCACGCGCCAACTTTAAAGCCGCGCCGACAAGTGCCGTGTTCGAGAAAATAATCACGGTATAAGCAACAAAATAATAGAGAAATAACGTGATCGTGAACAGGGTTTGATTGATGTTACCCGAACGTCCGTTTTGCTCACTGATAGCACTAATAATACCCGTCGCGGATACAGGAATGAAAAACAAAATAGTGACGACAATCATACCTATCAACGAAATGACAGGAAATATGAGCAGTTGCGGATTGGCACGCAGCGCAGCCCAACTTTGGCGTGTGAGTTCCACACCGTTTCGAATGCGACCACCTCGACGAAACATCGTTTTTGGCCTTTCTAAAAACCAGTATTCGAGAAGCAACACCTGCGACTCAGTATAGACCCATTTTGATTTAAGGAGTCTAAAGGAGATTCCACTAAAAAATTAACACGGTTTAGGGTATAATTCATGCATCTTAAGTCTGAATTTTTGCCTCCACCTTCTCCCCTACTTTGACCCTGATTTTGGGCGAGGCAGCCAACAAAATGCATCACGCATATATTCAGTAATGTTCATCCATTCCGGGTTTTAGACAGACCCAATATTTGTGTCTCAACCGACGACGACAACCTATGCACGTTGAACATCTTTCGCTCACAAACTTCCGCAACTACGCGCGGCTGGAACTCAGTCTGCCGGTGAACCGCCCGATTGTTTTACATGGGGCGAACGCGCAGGGCAAAACCAGTTTACTCGAAGCCATTTATTATCTGGCGGCTTCGCATTCGCCTCATGCTACCAGTGACCGGCAGTTGATCAACTGGCGTGCTGAGGACGAACCACTGCCCTTCGCACGGCTGGCAGCCGAGGTCGAGGGACGTGGGGGCAGCTTCAACCGCATTGAGATGGCGCTGGTGCTGGATCGCGCACCGGATGGCAGCCAGCGTTTTAAGAAAACCATCCGCATCAATGGCGTGGAAAAGCGCGTCATGGATCTGGTCGGCTTGCTGGCAGTGGTGCTTTTTCTCCCACAAGATTTATCGCTGATCGAGGGTAGTCCATCCGAACGGCGACAGTTTATGGACAACACACTGGCGCAGGTGGATCGGGATTATGTGCAGGCGCTGACGGTTTACGAGAAAGCGCTGCCTCAACGCAACGCCTTACTCAAACGCATCGGTGATGGTCATGCCAGCCCTGACGAACTGCCATATTGGAACGATCAACTGGTGAACTCTGGAAGCATTATCATCGCGAACCGTCAGCGATTCCTAAGAGAACTCGAACTGAGCGCCCAACAAGCCCATCTGGATTTGACGGGCAAACGTGAGACATTGACCCTGCGTTATCAGCCAAACTTCTTACCGACAGCCGAAGGTGACGGGCAAATGTCCTTCGATATGTTCGGTCTCGATTTACACCGTGATTTAAGTGCCGAGCAAATTGCGCCCCAGTTCGCGGAACAACTCGTTAAAGAACAAGCCGAGTCGATTGACAGAGGCATGACTTTATGTGGGCCGCACCGCGACGAACTACGCCTGAACATCAATGGGCGAGATGCGGGTTTGTATGGCAGCCGAGGACAAGCCCGAACTGCCGTGATGGCGCTCAAGCTGGCTGAACTGACGTGGATGAAGGAGCGGATTGGCGAGTGGCCTATCCTGCTGTTGGATGAAGTCGTGGCCGAACTCGATTCGAGCCGCCGAGCGTACTTATTAGAACGGATTAATGGCGCGACCCAAACCGTTTTAACCACCACAGATATGGATGTTTTCCCAACAGCGTTTGTTGATCGGGCGACGATTTGGGAAGTCGTCGATGGGCAGATTGATACCAACAATACAAAACCATTGAACTATGACAGCACAATAAATTAGCAAGAACAGCTAGGCCAACGATAGTTTTGACTCTCCAATCTCAATTAACCTCTTACTAAAGATTGATTTATAATTGACGAAAATCTAATTGGTAAAGGAAATCAAAATGCCTGCTCAATTAAGTTGGTATCTTGAAAATCGTGTACTGTTGATGATTAATTACGGCGAAGTTGCTGACCAAGATTTATTCGATCTTGACCAAACCATTATTGATTACTTGGATAACTGCACAGTACCGTTGGTACACACTATCATTGATCACAGAAAAGGGATGAATTCACCGTCCGTTAAGGGACTTACAAAGCTCCGTTGGCCGAAACACCCAAAGGTTGGATGGATGATCATGATTGGCATGAAGAATCCGTTGCAAAGGTTTGTTGTGGCGGTTTCAACTAGCTTTTTCAAGACCCGAATGCGTATGTTTAACTCTATGGATGAAGCTTTGAACTTCTTAAATGATGTGGACAGTACCTTACCTCCGTTGAGAGATGGCACGCTTACCAAAGCGAGTTAAGTTAAGGTCACCATTAGCGTATATCTTTCACAAAGCGGTCCATTGTCTGAAATGTCGTTATAGTCGTCAGTGTCAGCCTGACATTTGGCAACAGTGACGACGTATCGGCGGACGCCTCGGCTAAAGATATGTAGGCGTAAATAGGCACGTAAAAACAAGGAGAGGAATGGTCTGAGACCATTCCCTACCGTGCTGTTTGGGATTTGAGAAGAATTAATCTCCCGCCTGAAGCGAGGATAGGTTACGTTCCGACTGCTGCTGCCGCCAGCCGTAAGCCGTCATGCCGCGCGGTTTATAGACATTCATCACTTGAACAGCGATCAATAGCAGCAAGCCAACACCCGCATGGAAGAGTTCGCCGCCTAAGCCTTCGCGCAGACCGCCGACATTATCAACGTTCATTTCAGCCGCAATGGCTGCCAGACTGTTGACCGTCTGCATGTGCTGGATCAAGATAACGGTGGCAAAGGTGGTCAATACCAGTGAGAACAACACCCAATAATGGCGAAACAAACCCCATTTGGTTCCGAGCGACATGATGAGGCCAGTAAGCAGCGAGACGAGACTCAAGGGGATGAGGGCATACCAGCCGATCAACTTCATTGCAATCCAGACAGCACGCAAAATTTGAACATCGGAGTTGGTCATAGCAGCGATGACCAGCGCCAGATAAGCCACGACCGCGCCAATCCAACCAACTGAAGTAGTGATGTGGGTAGTCAACGCCAACTTGCGGATGCGAGGTGTCATGGGCATCATGGTGTTGGGCTGCCATCGGTCATGGTCATATTTTGCTCGCCTGATGACATGTGGCTGGCGGGGCCGTGTGCGCCGCTGAGATGCAAGACAGCGAACAATATGATTAAGGCAAGGACGATTACACCGGACGCTTTTACCCAGCGTGGTATGCCCGGTGCAGCGTTGGTTGACCCATTTTCCAGTTCCGTAGGTGATTGCGACATGGTTATTGCTCTCCATATAGTGTGACAAGTTTCGTGCCTAGCCTACGGCGTTTTGGGACTGCACTTCAATAATCAAGGTGGGCGTTTTGTTCGTTTGTGAACAGGAGCAGCAAATTGTTCAGAAACCTCACCCTCGACGCGTTTCGAATGGATGGTAAAGTACGATAGAAAATCTGAGGACACTGCATGGTGAAGGCTGACCGA
Organism: Anaerolineae bacterium; assembly: GCA_013821665.1. Lineage (GTDB taxonomy): Bacteria > Chloroflexota > Anaerolineae > Aggregatilineales > Phototrophicaceae > CFX2. Next base: position 5,634 of record JACDGI010000269.1, on the reverse strand, counting down.
CGGGTACAACGGACACGCGAACTTCTGCAAAAGACGCTGATCGAACTGATGCGCGCAGATGGATATGAGTCCATCACGATTCAGCAGATCGTTGATCGGGCCAATATCGGACGCACCGCTTTCTATCTGCACTACCATAATAAAGACGAACTCTTTATGAGCTGCCACGAAGCCATGATTAGCCATTTTCATTTCGGGCCGCTGTACCCCCTTACCCGTGAAGAACTGCTCTCACCGGAAGCGCCACAAGGCATGACCTCGGCCTACCAGCATCTCGAAGATACACGGGAACTGCTCTATCCGGTTTTTCAGGGTAAAGATAGTTTGATGACGCTGCGGCGGATGCTGCGTGACTGGAACGCCCAAGAAATCGAAGCAAATCTACGCGCGGCCTTTGCCGAAGCCGACAGCAGCATCCCCTTCGAGGTGTTGGCAGCCTATCTGGCGGGGGCACAAATCTCACTTTTGCACTGGTGGCTTGAGAAGCGCCGACCGTATACGCCGGAAGATTTGGCACAGACATTCCATCGCTTGCAACGGGCAGCCATTCGTGACGCGTTCGGACTGGCAAAGGATAGCGCCTAAATTACACCCCGTTTAATCCGCCTTTCGGTTTCCATTTGGCTGGTGGCTGCCGCGCTGATGAGCCTCGCTATCGGCGTGGGTCACGTGCTTCCCATTGGCGATGAGATGCTTTATCAGCAGACGCATGATACGGGGCGTTCGCAAACCTCCAGTATTGTTTTGAGGGACATTGACCGCGACCTTGATGGTCGTCTCACTGACCGTTACGGGATTAATGCGGTCGCTAAATGGTCACCGGACGGGCAGCAAATCGCTTATGTGACCTTAAACGACACGTTATTCCATGTGTATGTTATGGACGCGCTGGGAAAAAATAAGCGTCAACTCCCGTTGGAATTTACGACACTCGATTCGGGCTATGTTTGGTCGCCGGACAGCCAATATATTTTGTTTTCGGTATCGGTTAAAGGTATCCCGCAAAGCCTTATCCTAAAGGTCGCTTCAGGACAAACCTATATGCTGCCACAGGCGATTGGCTTGGGAATGTGGTCTCCGCACAGCAAGAATATTATCTATCAAGCCTCAACGGAGAACGGCACTCCGCACTTGTATGGAATAAATATCAATTGTTTCGAGCAGTCGCAGCCATGCCAATTTGAGGAACTCAACATCTTACGTAATCAAGCATTTAATGATATACCCTCATGGTCGCCCGACGGTCACGCCATAGCTTTCAATGAATACAACTATGGCAATTCGAAAATTATAGTGGCTGTATTGCGCTGTGTGGATTTAGTTGAAGCCTGTGTAGAACGTTATGCTGTTATCGGTCAGGGGTATGGAACCTCATCGCCTATTTGGTCAGCCAACGGGAACAATTTAGCATTTATATCCGGAACCTCCGAAATGACGATTGTGCAATTAGCCACTAGGGAAACTCGCACTTATTTAACACCGAATATCATGTCTGATTTAAAAGACTGGTCACCGACGGGACAATTTATCGGCTATTTTTCTATAAGGACGGGGGAAATCAATGTGTATTTGTTAGACACAGTGGGCGGAGAATCACATCCGCTATTTCTGAATCAGATCACGAATGAATTGCCTGAATGGCGACCCAACCCGCATTGACAAAACAACCCTACTGGCACTAAAACGAAACTTGCCACTGACACAGGATATAAGCATTTGATACCCCGATATTTACTCCGTGTAATTGACGTTATTTGGTTGTTCATTGCAGCGTGCATTGGCCTCGTTATAGCAATTGGTTATGGGCTGTCTGCTGACAATCAAATACTCTATACGAAAACGTCTGGCAACGGGGACAAACAACGGATAATAGTTTTGAGAGATTTATCCCATAATCTTGAAGCGCCGTTAACCAGTCGCTTCGGCTCGAATAACGCCTTAAATTGGTCACCTGATGGTCAACAAATAACGTACGTATCGTCCGATAATCAAGATTTCGAAATAGACATCATGGGTTCTTTAGGGCAACAAAAACATCCAATTTCGCATAAATTCACACAAATTGATGAGTTTTTATTATGGTCACCGAACAGTCAGCACATTTTATATACCATAACAGCGCAAAATCAAACTGAAAGCATCTTATTTGATACTGTAACAGGCAAAGTCAATGCTCTCCCTAAAATAATCACCTTTTCATCAGCCGTTTGGTCGCCCGACAGTGAAAATATTATTTATCAAACGCTTAATGAAAATGGTTCCATGCGTTTATATCTGATGGATATAAAGTGTTTTGCAACAGCTCAACCGTGCGAGTTTAAGGAGCTGGCATTTCTAAAATATCAAAATCTAACTGGCGGTGCACCAGTGTGGTCGCCAGATAAGCGATCAATCGTATTAAGCAATATTTATTCGAAAACAGTTGTGGCGACATTGCGCTGTGAACAACTGATAGAGTCGTGCATAGATTACTATGCTGTTATCGGAGACAGATCTACCTCGTTGAATTGGTCACCAGACAGTCAACAGTTAGCATTAACACCCAGCGAGACTCAAATTGTGACTATTCGACCCCAAACAGGCGAAAAACACTCTTTTGCCGTAACCACAGGAGAGCCTTACGGTCTGAATTGGTCACCAGATAGTCGATTTATTAGTTATATGTCTGTCCAGAAAAAAGGTTACGTTTACGTATTGGACACTGTAACTGGCGAAACGTCCACCCTATATGAAAACCAGATCACAACTTATCCTCCTCAATGGCGACCGATCCCACGTTGACAAGCCCATAGGCGGGTGCTATCGTATCCACAGTATTCACAGGATGAAGGTGCGCCCACCGCCCGGATGCGCGGCGCATAACTGGGGGAAGCTGGTTCAAGTCCAGCGCTGTCCCGCAACGGTAAGATAGTTTTTAGCGGTTAGCCATTAGCGATTAGCTCCAGACAGGAGCCAAAAGCCAAATGCTAACAGCCAACAACTACCAAGCCCGATTACCCGCCTTCGTCGCTCAATCGAGTACCACCTTCGAGGCAAAGGGGGGTCGGGCATGGATGTTTCGCACACATGCTCTTTGTTGACCAGCGGGTTTTTTGTTCCTAAGGGGCAAGCGCAGGTCACGGGCGGTTCATTCTTCAACCCTATTCTCCTCAACACGAAGCGCGGTACTCGAGCATTACTCTTTTTATGCTTCGAGGAGGAGCGCCCATGAAATCCCGTTTATTGCTGATTCTCTTGTCTTTATTGACCGTGGTTGGCGTTGTACTGCCGGTAGCGGCACAAGCACCAACCGCTAACCTGACGACCGAGTGCGTCAAAACCTTTGACGATAAGACCGATTATTTCCCCGAAAAAGTCACGGTGGATGCTGCGTCCGGCTTCACCGTCGAGTACTTCAATAACTATAAAGTAGTGACGGTGACAACTCCTTGGCAGGGCGCGACCAAGCCGCTGGTTTATGTGTTGGTGCAGTGCGGCACAACAGCCCCTGTCGTCAAGGATGCGACGGCTGTCATCGACGTGCCAGTCAAGAGTGTGGTTTCACTCTCGACATCCTTCTTACCCCATCTGACCTCACAAAACCTGCTGGATAAAGTGGTGGCGGTCGATAGCGCAATGTACACCAACAATGAAGCCATTGTGAACGGCGTGAAGGACGGCAAAATCATCGAAGTGGGCGGTGGTGGCAGCGGCGACATCAACGTCGAAAAGTTGATCGACCTCAAACCTGAATTGATCCTGTCGCAGCGTTTTAGCGATGATGACAAAGCTTATCCGGCGATGTTGCAAGCCGGTTTGCCAGTCGTGATTGACGCGGACTTTCTCGACCAAACGCCGTTGGGTGTGGCCGAATGGGGCAAGTTCATCAGCGTGTTCTTTAACACCGAAAGTATCGCACAAAAGACATTTACCGATGTCAACGACCGTTATGAGAAAGTCGCGACGCTGGCAAAGGCTGCCAAGACTCAGCCGACCGTATTCGTCAACACCCCGTACAGTGGCACATGGTACGTGCCGGGTGGCGAAAGCTATGTGGCGACCCTGCTGCGGGATGCTGGCTCGAAATATCTGTGGGCGGATGATACGACCACCGGCAGTATTTCATTGAGCCTTGAACAAGTATTGGAAAAAGCGGCGGATGCGGATTATTGGGTCAACATTTTCCCAACAACTAAAGCGGATGTGCTGGCGGGTGACGAGCGCTTGAACCAGTTCGCGGCTTTCAAGAATGGGCAGATCTACACCAACAATGGCCGTTCGAACGCTAACGGTGGCAGTGATTATTACGAAGGTGGCTATGCGAATCCTGATGTGATCCTCAGCGATCTGGTGAAGATTTTCCACCCCGATCTGCTACCGGATTACAAGCTGTATTTTTACGCGCAATTGACCAAATAGCCGAGAACTAAAGCAGATTTTTGTCTTTTACGTCCTCTCTAAAGTATTTTCAGAGGACGACATTTTTGAAACGACAAAAAAACTCTCCCTCAAAACTGAATTGGTTCCCCTCTCCAAAGCATTGGAGAGGGGCTAGGGGTGAGGTTTCTTGCTCAACACAAACGTCGATAGGAGGCTATATGCGCATTGTATCCTTGTTACCCAGCAGCACCGAGATTGTATGTGCGCTGGGGTTGGAAGCCGATCTGGTCGGGCGTTCACATGAGTGTGATTATCCGGCGGGGATTGAAGCACTGCCGGTTTTAACTGCGCCACGTTTCGATCCGACAGGCAGCAGCCTTGAAGTGGATATGCGTGTCAAAGAGGCGCTGAAAGAAGCCACTTCGGTGTATACGATTGACGCGGAGATGCTAGAACGACTTGCGCCGGATCTGGTCATTACCCAGACGCAGTGCGAAGTGTGTGCCGTGAGCTTCGCTGAGGTCGAGCGTGTGGTGTGCGACCAACTGCATTCATCGGCGCAGATTGTGGCGCTTGAACCGAATTTTCTAGCGGATGTATTCGGTGACATCCAGCGGGTGGCGGATGCCGTCGGTATTCCTGAAAAGGGCGCCAGTTTGGTGGCAGAGATGCAAACACGGATGCAGGTGATTGTTGACCAAACGGCGCAAGTTGCACGTCCACGGGTAGCGACACTGGAGTGGATTGATCCGTTGATGTCGGCTGGCAACTGGATTCCCGAATTGGTTGAGATGGCAGGCGGCACAAACTTGTTCGGGCAAGCCGGTATGCATTCGCCGTGGTTGCAGTGGGATGAACTGCTGGCGGCTGATCCTGATATGCTGGTGATTTTGCCCTGCGGTTATGACATCGCCAAAGCGCGTGAAGAGTTGGCCGTGCTGGAACTGCGACCGGAATGGTTAGCACTTCGGGCAGTCCAAAATGATCATGTTTATGTGACCGACGGCAACCAATACTTCAACCGTCCGGGGCCGCGTTTGGCCGAGTCATTAGAGATTCTGGCGGAGATTATGCATCCTGACTGCTTCTGTTTTAACCATGAAGGCAGCGGGTGGGAACGGCTGTAAATGGAGACGACCAGCAGCACGACGACGGTGAATTCACCGACCAATACGCAGACGATGCCAATTGTGCGAACGCGAAACAACGTCCGTCATGGATGGCTGCTGGTGTTGGCGGGTTTGCTGCTGGTCGCCTTTATCCTGAGTCTGGTGA
>JACDGI010000268.1 GCA_013821665.1 Anaerolineae bacterium | reverse complement strand
ATGGAAGAGTTATGCCCGGATGTGACCTTCCTCCAATACGTCAATCCGATGGCGATGAACTGCTGGGCATTAAGCCGTGCCACATCCATCAAGACGATTGGCTTGTGTCACAGCGTCCAAGGGACAGCCGAGCAGCTTGCCAATGATATTAATGTGCCAATTGAGGACATTAACTACATTAGCGCTGGCATCAACCATATGGCTTTTTACCTCAAATTTGAACGTGATGGTGTAAGCCTCTATCCCGAAATTCGCAAAGTTCTGGATGAAGGCCGTCAGCCTGACTGGAACCGTGTGCGCTACGAGATGTTCAAGCGGCTCGGTTATTTTGTGACCGAATCGAGCGAACATTTTAGCGAATATACGCCTTGGTTCATCAAGCGTGATCGTCCTGATTTGATCGAGGAATTCAATATTCCGCTGGATGAATACATCCGCCGCTGCGAAGTGCAGCTTGCAGGTTGGCAAGCACTGCGGACGCGTATGGAAACCGGCACCGAAACCATTGAAGTACGGCGCAGTCACGAGTATGGCTCGTTGATCATTCACAGTCAAGAAACCGGACAAGCCCGTGTGGTTTATGGCAACGTGCCGAATCGCGGTCTGATCGATAATCTGCCGCAAGGTTGTTGTGTCGAAGTGCCGTGCTTGGTGGATAAGAGCGGCATTCAGCCCACCAAGATTGGTACCTTACCACCACAACTCGCCGCGTTGATGCAGACCAACGTTAACGTGCAATCGCTAACGGTTGAAGCAGCCTTGACCCTCAAGCGCGAACATATTTATCATGCAGCCATGCTCGATCCGCACACAGCAGCAGAACTGAGTCTTGATCAAATCTGGAATTTGGTTGATGACTTGATTGCCGCTCATGGTAAATGGCTGCCTGAGTACACCAACTAATCGCTTCATTTGAAGTCATAAGAAAAGGGTGCTACAGAGCGCCCTTTTTTATTTGGATTAATTTGCTTGCTGTCGAGGACGATATTGCAACGACTCTGCCACATGATTAACCTCGATGCGGCGGCTGTCTTCCAAATCGGCTATTGTCCGGCTCAGTTTAATCACCCGATGATAAGACCGTGCGCTAAGCTGCATCCGTTTGGTCGAAATTTCAAGTACTTGTTTGGCTTCTGGTGAAAGATAGCATAACTGCTGGATTTCGCTGACTCCCATATCGGCGTTCGCGTACAATCCGGCTCGTCCCTCAAATCGTTTGCGCTGATGGTCGCGGGCATTTTCGACCCGTTGGCGAACCGAAGCGGATGATTCGGCCTGTTCATCACTCATCAGTCGGTCATATTCGACACGTGGCACATCGACATGTAAGTCAATCCGGTCAAGCAGCGGGCCAGACAGCCGACCTTGGTAGCGCGTAATCATGGTTGGGGAGCAGGTACAAGCCCGTGTATTATCGCCGTAGTAACCACATGGTCAGGGTTACTCTCAATCGCATACATACCGCGTATCGCTCCGTCTAGTTTCAACCATCCTTCTTCGACGCTTAACGTGATTTCATTGACCACAAGTTTGATTATACGTTGTTTTAGTTCAAAGGGTGGGTCGATAGGGAGTTCTTGCCCTTTCATTTGTTGTGACATCCCTAGGATAGCGTCTTTGCGTTCTTCGAGTTGCTCCGGTGTCAAAACTTCGGATTTAAGGCGTATTAATTCATCGGATAGGCGTAACCCTTCTTCCTTCAGACTTTTGCGGCGGGCAGAAAATTCATGCTCGTCGAACGCTCCTGCTAGATAGGCGCGGAGAAGCTTTTCATCTTCGTCTGTTTTGCGTTCTATCTCCGATGCTAGGTAGTCGATTTGACCTTGAAGTTGGCGGTTGCGTTCGGAGGTCGCATCGCTGTCGAGCGCATCTGTAAGTACTTGCGGCTCTAATAACGCTTGGCTCACGAGGTTCCAAATGATGCCATCTAGTTGCTCACAAGGTATATACCCGTTCTTGCATTGGTCGTGCTTATTGAGATATTTCGGGCGTACGCCAGTATGTGGGCAGCGATAGCCGCGATAAGGTGTCTTACGCTTATTGACGTTGGCGCGTTTGGTTGTGCCACAATAGAGCCAACCGCAATGGGCGCAGTGTACCAGACCTGTAAGTAGATACGGCTCTCTGGCGTTTCTGCGGGACATTTTACGGTTCATATCAAGCATCCGGTTCGCCGCCTCCCAGTCACCTACTGATACAAGGGAAGGGACAGGAACGTGTATCCACTCTTCGCGTGGTCGCTCAACTTTGCGTGTCACTTTGCGAGCCGCGCTGCCGTTTTTGCCCGGCTTAGTGACAGTTTTATGTTCCCATCTGTGGGCGTAAAAATCGCCCTTGTAGACCTCGTTCCTTATGAAAAGGCGAACCTGAGTACCTTCCCAGTGCTTGTATTGTTTTGGCGGCTTGATGCCTGTCTGCTGAAGGTCAAGCGCGATTTTTCGCATGGAGTCGCCGCATAGGAGTCGTTGGAATATCAATCGAACAACGGCAGCTTCATCTTCGCGGATGGCATAATAGCTGTCTCTTTTGGCATTTGCACCCTCGTTGCCGTCTGCGTCTACCAGTTTATAGCCATAGGCAGGCACACGGGCTGTGACGCGGCCACTACGGGCCTTATAAAGGTTTCCCTCCATCATGCGTTGTTTAGCCTGTTCCATACCGTCCTGGGCGATTGCTCCCATGACTGCACGTTCGATGCGACTAGTGAATTCTTTCCAGAATAACAGCAATACGCCAGCATTTTTCATCTCTTCAATGAGAAACCCCTGATGCCAGTCAGCATGGCGGGAAAGACGGTCTAGGTGTTCGACGATGACAACATTTGCGCGGCGATTAGGGTTTCGGAGTTCGTTTCGGAGTAGGGAGAGTTGCGGGCGCTGCTCAAATGTGAAGCCTGTAGCGTCGTCTGCGTAAACGGCTTCCCAGTGGATTTTGTAGCCATACTTCAGCGCTGCCTCATGAATATGTCCTATCTGACGCGGCAGGCCGGAACGACCTTCATCAGCCTGCTCATCACCTGAGACCCGCATATAGGCATAGGCGGATAGTCCATTAGGATCGCCTATGGTTCCCTCTGTTGCCAGTTTATCAAATTCTGGTTTAAAAAATGTAGGATTAGCCAAGATTGCAGAGTCTTTCTCTGCACGGGAGCGAAATGCTCGACCCGTGTCCGAATGGTATTGGTATCTGTAATGCGGCGCTCGGTAGGGCGCTGCCCGTTTTGGGACTAGGGCGTATCTCCTTCCTTATCCTGCTTTGGATAACGAGCCGCCATTTGTGGGCGGTAGTTCTCTGTCTTCCATCGCTCGATGTCACTGGCGTAGATCAGCCAGTTACGCCCTATTCTGATGGCTTTGATTGTCCCGTTCTTCGCTGCAAGAAGCATCGTGTTACGTGCGACACTGGCTTTGAGCGCCGCTGCTGGTACTGTTATGAGATCCGAAGCATCATGCTCCATAAATGTAGTTCCTGTGGACTAGTTTTGTCAAGTAGTAAGTCTAGACTCTAACATAGTTGTTCAACTCTCCGCATGTGTATTATCTGCGGTGCTGTTAGCGGGTTTCTTAGAAAGTAATGACTTCTCTTTTTCAAGAAGTGCTTTCTCAATCCATTGCAATAACATAAGGGAGGCCGTAACCATTTCCACTCGTGGTTGGTCTTTTGGATTAGACAATTTCGGAGGACTTTGTTTCATAACTCTATATCCTTATAGTTCTGTTGAACATAAGCTCAATGGCGAATCTCAAAAACGACACCGTGTTCTAGAATTCTTTGGCTGCAACTGGGATGCATGTGCGACAAGTTGAACTCCAATACCAATTTGCTTCTTAGGTCACTGTGAAAATGCTGTCGACCAATATTGCGTAGCGGCACCCAATATCTCGGTAATCGTCTGCTTCATTTTCTAACAAATGGGGAATCTAACGTGGGAAATTTACGCCTTTGTGCGAGGAATTTTCCCAAATTTTCTTACTTTTAAGATAGTTATGCATTTCACTCCGGCGAAAATGCTTCAAAATACTTTGTACGTCCCTGAACACTGGTTTAGAGAGTGAAGTTTTCTAAGTATGGTATCTCGACACTAATTGACCGAAATATAGGTCATTTGAGATTGGATTGATTAACTTTGGCACCGTAATATCATTCGTCAGATTTGGTAATTACATAAGATCAAGTAATTTTCCTGCATGACAAATGAAAAATTCCCTAAGTGTCTAATCTAGCTCCCTGTATGCTGGGTTTTGTCGGTTACAAGCTGAATATGTCAGTGCCGCAAGTTTTGATACTCATTAATTATTTTAAATTGGACTGAATGAAGTAATAGTGTGCGCTTCAGACAGTATCGAGCATCCGAATTATTTCCCGCCAAACGGTGTAGGGATGGTCGGTCAGGTTCGGACAGGATTCGGACTGATTCGGTCAGCTAGTGAAGGAATCAAGCTTATGGCAAAGCAAAAACGAGCGACAGCCACCATCAAAATTGCTTACAGAGAGGAAGTGGATCTGATTGCATGGTGGAACAGTGTGCCGCGCGGCACACGCAACGCCGTGATAAAGGATCTAATGCGGGATTACATCGACCACAACCAGAGTGGATATCGCCTGATCTACCCTCGAAATATGCCCCAGCCCTTCAATCGGGGACGCTTTACCCAGATCTGTTGTGATGCCGCGCAGATCCGAACGGCATTAATGGACTTACTGGGTTACGTGGGGCGTGTCATACAACAGGTCGTCGTGACCGGAGGTGTGCCGCCAAACAGTCGTTCACCCAATGGTGATGTTGTCATACAAGGCGCAGATGCGGATGTCATCTGACGCGAAAGACGTATGAAGAATGCACGGTGGTAAGCATGTCAAGCAAATCCAGCATGGCGTGGCCATGCCCGTTGCAGCGTCGAGGCGCTGCAACGAAACGCTACGAGGGACAAGACCCGTTCGCTGAGCGCGACATGACTCCCCCTCGTAGCAAGCCAGCTAAATGCGCTGGCTCCTCATGCGCCGGAGGGCTAGATGCAGCGGCCTGCGTCCGCCGCATGGGTGTGGCGGCACTGAGGTGCCGCTACACCCGTGGTCGCGATGCATCGCGACCACAAAACGCATCCGCAGGCAAACTGTACGCATTGGCTGCTTCATCTTCATTCAGTAGATTTCGCAGTCTCAATAACTTGAGAAATAAGGACTGCAAGAAAGCATGAATCATCGTCAGACAATTGCACCCATCAGCAAATGCCTTCTACGTTTGAAAGATGGGACGTGGCCGAGGTCTTGGAAGTAATACCGAATTGTGGCTGAATGAACTGGCACTGCACGATCAGATAGTGATGATAGCCGATTTGGGCAAACTTGTGATGGAGATAGGACTTCCAGACTGGTGGCATGGTTCACCAGCACCAACGAACTTGAAGCGCATTTATGTCTGTTTCAGACCAACGACGAAATTCCGGGAGACAAATCAAGTCATCTCTGAACATTGTCTTATTACTCCTGTTTGATAGCTCAGTTTCTGTTCAGCTTTGCTTGGAGGCACTTATGAACGGCTACTCTATGGCTGGCGCGCTTGACCGCCAACCGGATCTACTCGCACGCCTACAAAATGTGATTCGACAGATCAATCGACCCGATATTCGAACGGTTTCTGCGCTCATTGCCAAAGCAATAGGTGATCAAAATGGCGGCCTGATGGCGGTTCGTCTCTTGCACTGGTTCCCTCGCTCAAAGAAAGCTGACGGGTGGGTTTATAAGTCATGGCGTGACTGGAATGCCGAATGCAATCTCTCGCAATCACAGGTCAAGCGTGTACACGGCAAAGGTTTTTTGGAGACCATCGGTATTGAACGCACAATCATGAAAGCTAACGGCACACCGACAATGCATTATCGACTAGATGAAAACCAGTTGGTGCAGCGGCTAGCGGAGTTTTTAGAAGTCATGCCGCTTCGTATCAAATTGTGGATGTGTCCAGAAATGCCCAATGAAGATAGTCAATCCCGCTCGTCTCAACAAGCGGATTCGAACCAACTCAATGAGCAAAATCAGCCTGTTTCGTTTGACGAAAATGAGCCTATTCATTCGGCTGAAAGCGCCAAATCTATAACAGACTCTGACTCACAAATAAGACAGCATAATAACTATGAGGATACACAACACAATAGCTATTCTGTTGCTGTTGTGGACACTGAAAGAGAAGAGAAAAATGAAATCATTCAATCACTCGAAAAACTGGGAATCAGCTATCTCAAAGCCAAAGAATTCATCGAGAAATATGGGCGAAAACGGATCGCTGAAGTAGTCGAACATGCTCAAGAGCAAAAATGCACCAATCCCGCAGGCTATGTGATTCGGGCGCTCAAAGAAAATTGGACATTCTGGTCAAAACCCAAAAAAGATGATTATGCCTACGATGACGGAAAGAGATACATCACCGGAAAATATGCAGCGTTTATAAAACATTAGTACCTATCTCATACATTACTCGCTGATTTGCAAGTTGGTATTAACTGGGTAACTTTTTACTCTTCCATCCAGATACGCAAGTTGTCATAGAGGTCTTCTTTTAAATAAAGAAATTATGTCGCGCGTAATTCAAATTCTTGCATCAATGTGTTTGTCCACAGAATGCAGCTTCGTGTGCGGCAACTAAGTTTGTATACCTGCTTCGCATAGATGCCGATACAAAGCATTAAGGTTCAGCATATTTGAGGAGATACTAAATAGAATGATGATCAACTCAGTGTCTTAATGTGTTTAAGAATAGCCTACGATTCCTTAACAAACCAATAAACTCAGTTAATATACTATTCATTCCGAATCAAAGTTTATTGAAAAGTGAGAGAAAATGGTCGTGAATTCAAATGCTGCTGAACAAGCACAAATTTTAACCTCTAGTTCGGACAAAGTCCTACCTATCGATACATTGGCAGAAGCAGGGCGCAAAATCTTACTTGCTGAATATTCCAAGATACATCAATTTGAAGTCAAAGCGGACACAGATGAAAACAGACCTAATGTCAATGAAATGCGGGTCACTGTATACCATATCCAAGGCGCTCTAAAACTACTAAAACCTCAGTATGCGCCAAAGAACATACGCTTTTACAGACGTACACTAAATGATTTATCGCAAATATTAAGTGCTATTCGATACATAGATGAACTGATCGAGGATTTGGGTGCTTTCGGATCAAGTCTTGAATCGAATCAACAAGATGTCTTGAAGTCAATTCTTGACAAGCTTGCGAAACGACGAAACGACGAATTGAAAAAATTAGACATGATGTCTAATAATAAAAAAGAACGCCGTTTCATAAAATCACTTGTGAATCTGGGCAATACACCTGTAAATGACCCCGCTTTATCAGGTCATGTCGAGCCGTCACAAGTACGTTATTTACTTCCCAAACTCATTTATGAACGTCTTGCTGTTATTCGGGCCTATAACGAGGCACTTGTTGATGTCAACATCATTTTATTAGATGAGCTTCGTGTTGAGGTCAGCCGTTTACTTTACACGGTATCGATTTTCGAAGAGGTGCTTGGCAAACAGATCACCGGTTTCACTGAGGAATTGCGGTTAATTCAAGATACACTCGACCAAATTCATGATATGGCGACAACACAAAATCGGCTTGATCGCTTGATGGATACAAGCAAAAAGAAGTATCTTGAAATCTTTGAAACTTATCTCAATCATCGAAAAGAAAAAGAGCAGTCACTTATCGCTGCATTTAAAGAACAATGGATACGGTTCAATAGCCGGAAAGTGCAGCAAAAACTATCAACGGCTTTATTGACCCTCTACGAGAACTAGGTACAAATGACAAGGATATTTATGTTCCGTGTGGCGTGTTGCACTCGACTATGATTTTGAAAAGTTTATAGTCACTCAGTAGATTGCTGATGCTGTATTTTGCATTTAATAGCGATGCTTGTGAGAAAGATCAATCCAGAAAGTACCGCAAAATAGATTCCGACGAGGAGCAGTGTTTGACTGGCGCGTGTCCATAATTCAAGTTCGAGAGGATTGTTGGTCGGGATCATAGAGGGCATTGTCTGAAAGATCAACCATGCGCAGCCGAGGCTCACTCCGCCCGCGAATACCAGTATTTTTGCCACTGATAGTGATTGAAACTGTTTCATAGCTTGTCACTCACTTGATTGTGACGCGAAGACTACCAAGATGAATTTAAGTTGGCGTTAAGTTGACGTGAAATTTGATCAAGAGAATGATCGGAGGTCATTTAAAACTTGTGTTTAAATGACCTCTAACTTATTTAGCAAGCTAAGCCTTGTTCGGTGAGCCATTGAGCCGCTTTGAGGATACTGCCACCATTCTCAACAACTTCGATGATGAGACGTGGATGTTGATCCAAGGTCGCGAGCGCGGCGAAAATTGCTTTGAAGTTGATGGCTCCATCGCCCAATACCCAATGGCGGTCAGCATAGCCATCAGTATCCTGCAAATGAACATGCCCCAACCATGTATTAGCCTCACGAATCCAATAGTCTGGCGGTGGCGCACCCAACTGATGATTGATAAACACATGCCCCACATCCACGCTGGCCCGCACATATTGCGAGTCAAAAGATTTGATCAATTCCATCCAAATTTGTGGATCGCGATCATAGATGGTTTCGATGACCAGCGCACATTGAATACTGGTGGCGTAGGCAACCGCCTCATCAAGTGTCGCGTGAATGACTTCTAGCAAATCAAAGCCACCATAACGCGATAACGGTTGGTAGGGCGTACCCAAAAAATCGAACGGGCTGTGGACAACCATGTGCGTCGCACCGAGTTCGGCGCAGAAGTCCAATCCTTGCTTGAGACGCTCTTTCACGGCGACGCGCACTTTACCGTCAATGGCGGCAATCGGGATTCCCCAGAAAGGACCGTGAATACCCACTCGTCCTGTATGACCATCCAGTTGGGAGCGAATATGCTTGACGACAGGCTTCCAGTCTGAGTCGAGAAAGTCCGGTGCGGCAGCATCCTGAATTTCGAGATCCCGTTGGTTCTCGATCAGCCAATCGCGATATTCAGTTAATTTCGTTGATGGCATAGCTGCGCCGACGATGGGCAATGGTTTCGTCATTTTTGTCTCCCGTGTTTATTCACAATGTCGAATAAGTGTCTAAGCTAAGGTCGCAATGACCGGATAGTGATCACTCGTATATAACGGTGGTTGAGCGGTTGTGATAATTTGGCAATCCTGCACAGCCAGAGACACCTTCACATCTTTAACAAGTATCCAATCAATCCGATAACCAATCTGTGGAAATTGATCACCGAGTAGACCGTGAAATGAATTGGCTGATGCCTCATCAACACATCCCGCTTCTACATAGGTGTCCCGAAACCCTGCCAATTTAAGAATTTGATACACTTCATCACCACCGGCGTAGTGGGTTTTGATTTCCATGAGTTGATGATGTTGATCGGGTAGCTGCTGAATCCACGCTTCAGGTAAGGGATAAGCACGTGAATTAAAGTCAGCCGTCATCAGCACAAAATCGCTGTCACCGATCAGTTCTGGAAGCCGGCTGACAATCAGTTCAGCGCTCTTTGTTCGTCCGAGGGCGCTATCATGAGGAAGATGGCTGTTGATATACAGCAAATGACGATTGGTCAGGCTGTCATAGAGTTTCACCCAATTGACGGTTCGCCCCTGTGTGACACCCCAATCC
>JACDGI010001024.1 GCA_013821665.1 Anaerolineae bacterium | reverse complement strand
CAGTGTGGTGAGCGAAACACTCCGTCCCTTGTCGCGCCAGATCGAGGAAAAGAACCAAAAGCTGACCTTGCTTCTGCCGGAACGGATGCCCAACATTCTGGCTGACCAAACACGTATGATACAGGTGCTGACGAACATGGTCAGCAATGCCTGGAAATATTCGCCAGAAGGCACTGAAATTATCATCAAGGCCGAAGTACAGGCCAAAAATCTGGATAGCAAAGGCCGCGATCAAGGCCCTGCCCTTCACATCAGCGTCAAAGACAGTGGCATCGGCATGAGTCCCGAAGACTTGGCGAAGTTATTTACACCGTACTTCCGCAGTGATAATCCGCTCACCCGCGAGCAACCGGGTACGGGCTTAGGCTTAACCATCACACGCGGTCTTATCCAGCAGCATAAAGGTGACATCTGGGTCGAAAGCGAACTCGGCAAAGGCACATCCTTCCACTTCACCATTCCGATTGTGGTGGAGAAGCAGCCAACTAATCAACCAGAGATGCAGCCCGCGAAATAAATGATCACGACAAATATTACTTTTGTAGGGGCGAGGCGTGCCTCGTCCGTTCCGCTTCAATAAAACCAAACAAAAAAGCCCGTGTCGCGTTGACACAGGCTTTTTATTTTCGTCTTCACGAACCGCTAGCGATTTAGCTGATATGCGGTATGAGTTTAGAGGTGATCTTGTCTTTCGGCTGGTAACCGGTAATCCGTTCGACAGCCTCACCACCCTTGAACAGCATCAGCGTCGGAATACCCATGACATTGTAGCGCATCAACACATCTGGGTTAGCATCCGCATCCAGCTTGCCGACGCGTACCTTGCCCTTGTATTCATCAGCGATTTGCTCGACCAGCGGACTGATCATCTTACAAGGAGTACACCATTCAGCCCAGAAGTCGATCAACACAGGTTCGGTTGATTCAAGCACTTCTTTCTGGAAATTGGCTTCTGTTACTTCAAAGGTCTTGTCGCTCATTACAGCCTCCACACTTAATATCGATTTTGACGCTGATTTCCAGCCATGTTATCATGAGGTTGGTTATGTCGCCAATTTCATGAACACTTTAACATCAGCGTGAGAATTTACTTTACCCTATGTATATAGACGATCCTCAGCTACCAGAACTTACCCGTCGGCAAGAAGAAATCCTCTCCCATATTATCCGTGCCTACACCAATGCGCCTGAGCCGGTTAGCTCCAAAAGTTTAGCCGAAAATGCCGAAATCAATGTGAGCAGTGCCACCATCCGCAACGAAATGGCCGTGCTGGAAGAATTGGGTTATGTCACCGCGCCACACACCTCCGCCGGACGTGTGCCAACTGAAAATGGTTATCGCTATTTCGTCAAACGCCTTATCAAAGCCAGCGATTTACCCTCAGCCGAACAGACCCACATTGCCGAAACATTTCAGAACTCACCACTCGCCACCGAGCAGTGGATGCGCCGTGCTGCGACTATTCTGGCGCGTACCGTCAACAGTGCCGCGCTTGTCACACCGCCGATTGCCGAAACCAATCGCTTCAAGCACCTTGAAGTCATTTCTATTCAAGGCCGTTTGGTGTTGATTGTTCTCGTGCTGCACGGCGGCGCGGTTCATCAGCAAATGTATAACCTCGCTGATCCCATCCCCCAGCCGCAGCTCAGCGAAGTTGCCGCCCATATCAACACACTCTGTATGGATCTCAATGCCAATCAGGTTCGCATGAAGAGCGTTCAGTTGCAGATGCTTGAGCGTGAACTCGCCGAAATGATTGCCGACCTCATGGAAAAAGCCGATAGCAATCCGATGCGCCTCGTGTATCGCGAAGGTTTAAGCGAAGTCATGAGCAGCTTCCAAAATAGTGCCGGTGCGCAGCAAGCCGTCCGCGTGTTTGAGGAACGACCTTTCTTAGAAATGATTTTGAGCGAACTCGGCCCCAATATGAATCATGTCGAGGTGGTTATTGGCGGTGAAGGCCGCTGGTCAGAACTCAAACATGTTAGCATGGTCTTCAGTCGTTACGGCATTCCCGGACAAGTCAGTGGAGCGCTCGG
>JACDGI010000267.1 GCA_013821665.1 Anaerolineae bacterium | reverse complement strand
GTGGGGATGTATCCCTATTTCCGTGCGTTGAGCCATTCTGAAGGCGTGACAGCAACCTTTGAAGGCAAAGAAGTCGTCATGCTCGGCTCGAATAACTACTTGGGCTTAACGACCGATCCGCGCGTCAAACAGGCTGCCATCGACGCGATTAAACATTATGGTACAAGTGTGACAGGTTCGCGTTTTCTAAACGGCACGCTTGAACTGCATTTGGAATTAGAACGCCGCCTTGCCAAATTTGTAGGCATGGAATCGGCGGTTGTTTTCTCAACAGGTTATCAAAGTAATGTTGGTGCCATTTCTGCCATCGTAGGGCAGGGTGATTATGTCATTCTTGATAAGGATGACCACGCCAGCATTGTTGATGGTGTATCCATGTCTCAAGGCGAGATGAAGCGTTTTCGCCACAACAGCTTGGATAGCCTCGAAACCGTACTTGCCAAATTGCCGGAAGAAGCCGGTAAACTGGTTATTATCGACGGTGTTTACAGTATGGGTGGCGACATCGCCCCTCTGCCCGAAATCGTTGCCATCAGCAAGAAATATGGCGCACGGATTATGGTCGATGATGCGCATGGCATCGGTGTGACCGGTAATGGACGTGGCACAGCCGCCCACTTCGGTATGACCGACCAGATTGACCTACTGATGGGCACATTCAGTAAGAGTTTTGCCTCGATTGGTGGCTTTATCGCTGGTAGTGCCGAAGTGATGTATTACATCCAGCACAAAGCACGTTCACTGATCTTCTCGGCTGCACTGCCTCCAGCTAACACTGCCGCAGTTTTGGCCGCGCTGGATATTATCGAGACCGAACCGGAACATGTTGAAAATCTTTGGGACAATGCGGAATACATGCGCCAGGGATTTAAGGAAATGGGCTATAACACCGCCACCAGTAATACGCCTATCATTCCCGTTATTTTAGGTGAAGATTTCCGTGTAGGTCTGGCATGGAACGCACTAATTGAAGAAGGCGTTTACACCAATCCAGTCGTACCACCAGCCGCGCCCCCCAAGGGCGGTCTCCTGCGTACCAGCTATACCGCCACACACCGCAAAGAGCATCTGGATCGTGCATTGCGTGCTTTCAAACTTGTCGGTGAACGCTTGGATCTCATTCCGACTAAACCGGAAGTCGTTACCAGTAAGTAGTCACAACTGTTTCAATCGAAGGGCACTCAAGCGAGTGTCCTTTTTGTTTACCACCCTGAAGCCCACAACCTTACATTGACGGCTCACGAGGTCAAAGGGTAATGTTGTCCTTGCAATGAACTGGACAACAAAACGGTGCGGCTAGTCTCGCATGTTGCATCTATCTTGAGGAAATTATGGAAGAATTCATTTTTGGTATACTCGCCACTGATCAGCTTAAACTCTTGAACCATCGCGCTCGACATCGTGGTTTGCAACACGCGCATCAAATTTCCCCTCGTGATCCTGAACCCGGTCAACCAATTACGCTTACGGTTTATGTTGGGGTCGATACCACCGTAGATCAAGTCGTTTGTTATTACACTAGTAATGGAACACAGCCGGTTGGCGAAAAAGGTGTTGCCCACAGCGGTGATGTAGCTCATTTTCAATTACAGGATGTCGTTTGGGACACGCTCTCATGGGGCTATCAACAGCGGTGGGTTGCCACACTCCCAGCCGTGACACAGCAATGCTATCTGCGTTATCAAATTGGCGCGTGGGCCGCTGACGAACCGGAAATCTTTGCGGATTGGCCGAATATTAAACACTTAGGCGAACGTGCTGCCTCAGCCTTCTTTCGCGGCGATGAGGTTTCAGAGGATACAGACATGGGCGATGCCACCAAGCCTTATACCTTCGCCTTATCCATAGATCAGCTTAAGCCGCCGCGGTGGTCACGTAATGCTGTGATCTACCATATTTTTGTAGATCGTTTCTTTCCAGGGCAGGGCAATGGTTGGCTGCAAACGGATGATCTCAACGGATTTGTCGGCGGCACACTGTGGGGCGTTGCCGAAAAACTCGACTATATTGCCGAATTAGGCGCGAACACCATTTTTCTTAGTCCCATATTTTGCAGCAATTCACATCACGGCTACGATGTAACCGATTATGTAAGCGTTGAACCCCGCCTTGGTGGTGATGAGGCCTTGCACCATGTGGTAAAAGAAGCCCACGCACGCGGGATGCGCGTTGTACTTGATATTGCCTTGAATCACATTTCCGACCAGCATCCCTATTTCGTGGATGCCCGCACCAACCCCGACAGCAGCTATCGCGATTGGTTCACTTTTGACGATTCTGATGTGGGTTATCGCTCATTCTTCGGCGTAGCTTCCATGCCCCAAATGAATGTGGCTAATCCCACTGCGCGTCAGTGGCTCATCGAGGTCGCACGTTTCTGGTTGCGTGAATATGATGTGGATGGCTTTCGTTTGGATGTTGCCGATGGCCCCGGCCCTGATTTCTGGTCTTACTTTTGGCCGGCGGTCAAAGCCGAAAAAGCCGATTGCTTCTGCTTTGGTGAAGTTGTTGACGCGCCCGACATGCAGCAGAGCTATGTTGGGCGCTTTGATGGCTTGCTGGACTTTCACCTGTGTGATGCTTTTCGGCGTACCTTTGCCCAGCACCAATGGTCAGAAGCGGATTTCGAGCGTTTTCGCTCCCGTCACTCACAGGCTTTCCCAACCGATTTTCTCATGCCGACCTTCATTGATAACCATGATTTGAACCGCTTTCTGTTCCAAGCAGGTGGTGATAAAGATGCTCTGCGCCGTGCTGCCGCCACCCAGATGAGTCTGCCCAACCCGCCCATCATCTACTACGGCACCGAAGTGGGTATCACACAGGTCGGTAGCGCCCAAGAATATGGAACGCACGTCAATCGCGTACCCATGCTCTGGGGTGAAGATCAGGACACCGAGCTTTTCGCCTACTATAAAGGCCTCATTGCCCAGCGCCGCCGCTAGGCAAAATCTTTTCGTAAATGATCTTGACGGTTTTAATCTGCATTTGCACTTTTTCGACAAAAACGGCTTCTAATCGAAGTAATGGAAGCCGTTCTTTTGAAGAATGCCATACAAGCTGTGTCACGTATAGGTCAATCTCTTCAATCGTCTTGTGAATAGTTGCCGTATGGTTCATCGCGTCGCTGGTAGGATGCCAAAATGCAACCACCTTCGCCTCCATAAGCTGCACTAACGTCGGACGACCTTTATAGCCCTCTGTTCCCCAAGCCCGTTCATGCTGCTCGACGAATTTCATAAACTCACGTTCTTGGGCTTTTTGCTTATTGATCAGATTTCTTAGCATAGGTTTATTGGATAAACACTCTAATTAGATTATCTTGTTCGATGTGTTGGTTATATGACTATGAACATGGTTATTTTTACCAGAACTAACAATTCAACTTGTAGGGAGGAGGCCCGCCTCCTCCGCGTTTGATGCCCCACCAAATATCCAAGATGACCACTGCTTAATGTCACTATGCTGCCTATTTATTATACGTAGAGTTTAGTTTAAGTTTGTTGGCAAACCAATTTCTAACCCTCTAACAACAAATCGTTCCACTCGCTCCCCTACAAAGTTAACGCCAACTGCGCCAAAGAGTTACAAAATGTTCTTCCAAAAGGTAACCCTATCCAATTCCAAATCGATTATGATGTGACTAGAACTGGCTTTTGGACGCAACGCTTTGCGCCCATCTCACCTGCGCACCTTAACAATCGCCCAATCGTTATAAGGGTTACAAAAATAGGAGGCCACATTTGCAATAATTGCAACATTTACAACATTTCGCCCACATGTTAGTTGTAAACTGATGATCAGCAACCCTCTAAGTCTTGTAGTAGGGTAATCGCATCAAATGTTTGGCATGTCAATGAAAGACCATGAAGGGTCTGTTGGGACGGCATTCTTGCCGTCCGAGATGGAGGATGCGAAAAATCGTGTGCCTGAGATTCTTTATGACCCCTTATGACATATATGGCAATTTTGATGCGATTACCTTGGTCATGTAGCCCGAAACTTGTATCTTGGAACTACCTCTGTGGCAATCTTGGCGGCGGCAGACCTCTTCGCCAAAATCGCCAATTTTGCCAAATTGTAGTGCGCTTCAGCGCCCTTTCTTCCCTCAGACGGAGGCTTGAGCCTCCTTTGACAATGGCTTTAACCGTTGCCATTGCCGAAATTACGACCAACGGGAGTCCTGTGGGCTGCCAATTTTGCCAAAAAATTGCTTCTTGAGTTTGACTGACGGCTGATAACTGATCACGTTTCTATCATTTGTGACAAACAGTTTGGATTCTCAACTGCAACAACAGCATTATTTTATGGCGGTTAAGTTTCCTTGACGACTGCGCCGCTGGTCTAAAACCGCACGACTGATTCTGAAGAATTCGAAGAATTTTCTGAATCTTCTCTCGTAAAACCGTCAAAATCAACCGAAGTTTTAGTGCATTTTCCGAAGTTTGCGAATCAAAAACGAGCAATGGACATCAATCTGCCGCTCGCCTGTAGCACAGAATCTAGGCCTCGAATTATGCTGTAATCTCGCTGATCTTCACTGGACGCTGTTCTAGGTGTGACTTCTTCGCCGCCATGCCCATCACCACTGGTGCCCGTCCATCTGCGCCCGTCACAGGAACCGGCTTGTTATTCACGATTGCGTCCACAAAGGCTTGCATCTCGTTTGCATACGATTGTGTATAGCGCTCCATAAAGAAGTTCAGTGGCAAATCACGTCGAATGCTCTGCCCATTACTGATCGTCGCCGCATTTGGATAAATATTCTCGGTTGAAATTGCGCCGCCGCTGCCAAATGCCTCGACCCGTTGGTCATAACCGTAAACGGCTTTCCGGCTGTTATCAATCGTTACTGTCGCACCATTCGCGAACTTCATCACCACGAACGCCGTATCCACATCGCCCGCTTCACCAATCGCCGGATCAACTTTGACGCTGGCGACCGTATAAACTTCAAGTGCTTCACTGCCCGTCAAGAAACGTGCCATATCAAAATCATGAATTGACATATCCATGAAAATTCCACCCGACACCTTCACATAGCTGATCGGCGGCGGGGCAGGGTCGCGGCTGATGATATGCACCACATGCAGCTCACCAATTTCGCCTGAACTGATGGCTTGCCGAACCCGCGCATAATTCGCATCGAAGCGACGGTTAAAACCAATTTGCAGTTTGACTCCAGCCTTTGCCACGGCTGCCAATGCCGCATCAATCCGCTTCAAATCAAGGTCAACCGGCTTTTCACAAAAAATATGTTTGCCCGCTGCTGCCGCTTCCATAATGATCTGCGAATGAGTATCCGTTGCTGAACAAATTGCAATCGCGTCGATACTTTTGTCCGCTAATATCTCTTTATAATCGGCTGTCGCCTTTGGAATATGCAAACGCTCGGCTAACTCTTTTGCTGCCGCAGGTATCACATCGGCCACTGCGGCTACTTCGGCGTTTGGCACACGTTGTACCAGCGTCTCTGCATGAACCTTACCAATGCGCCCTGCGCCAATCACGCCTATTTTTAATGCCATTTTCGTATTGTCCTTTAGAGTAAAACCATCATTGTTGCTTATTGAATGTGGATACTTCAATCAAATTACCATCAGGATCACGGAAATAAACGGATTCCAATTGTCCTATTGCACCTGTCCGTTTCACCGGCCCTAGAATGATCTCGATATGTTCCTCTGCCAGATGTCGAATGACCTCGCTCATCGGTGTTGAGGCGATAAAGCATAAATCAGCCGAACCAGGAGTCGGCACCAGCGCTTTCGGCTCGAATTCTTTACCACGTTCATGCAAATTGATCTTTTGCTCTCCGAATGCCAGCGCTTTTCGCCCCGGCCCAAACGTGACCACCTGCATCCCCATCACCAGTGCATAAAACGCGCATGTGGCTTCAATATTCGCTACCGTCATCACCAGATGGTCAAGCCGCTCGATTTGCATATTGCTCTCGTAAACCAGCAATATTATTGATAATGCTGTTCCTTAGTTTTTGCTTGCTCGAAATCTTTTCGAGCTTGTTGTACAGCCGGATTTTCCGAAACCTCGGCCACTGCTACATCCCACCAAGACTCGTAGCCACCTACCCGCTGTCTGCGATCCGTTTCGACCACTATACAGACAGTTTCGCTCATACCTTGTGCCTGCTTAACCGCGTTCGCCAGTTCATCGCGGTTTGATGCCTTAATAACATGTGCGCCTAAGCTACCTGCATTAGCTCCGTAATCCACCGGCAGCGTTTCCCCATCCAGTTGACCAGACTCACCACGGAAGCGATATTTCGTCCCAAAGCCGTCGCTGCCAAGGGATTTGGATAGTCCACCGATACTGGCAAATCCATGATTATCCACCAGCACAATGATAAGTTTTACACCTTCTTGCACGGCGGTTACAATTTCCGAATTCATCATCAAATAAGATGCGTCGCCTACCATCACATAAACTTCCCGTGATGGATCAGCCATTTTCACGCCTAATCCACCCGCAATTTCGTAACCCATCGTCGAATTACCATATTCCATGTGGTAGCCCTTTGGATTACGGGTGCGCCACAACTTATGCAAATCTCCCGGCATGCTCCCAGCCGCGTTCAAAACCACATCCTCGGCTTTCGACAGCGTGTTGATGACGCCGATAACTTCGCCTTGGCTGATCAGTGGCCCATGTTCGAGATTATAAATCCGGCTGACTTCGGTGTCCCATTGCTGGTTGTATTGCTTGGCGCGATCTTGATAATTCTTGCTTGTTTGATAACCGCTTAATGCACCCATCAATTCTTCCAGTGTCGCTCGTGCGTCGCCCACCAACGGAATGGCATGATGTTTGTAAGCGTCAAATTCCGCCACATTGATATTAATGAATTTCACGCCATCACTTTGAAAAGCTGTTTTGGATGCGGTTGTGAAATCGCTGTAGCGCGTCCCAATGCCAATCACCAGATCAGCTTCCCGCGCCAGAATATTTGCCCCCGGCGTTCCGGTTACCCCAATCGCTCCCAAATTAAGTTTGTGATCATAAGCAAGTGAACCTTTTCCGGCCATCGTTTCGCCGACAGGAATACCGGTTTGTTCTACAAAACGTCGCAGCGCTTCGGTCGCCTCGCTGTAAATTACGCCGCCACCTGCCACGATAATCGGTTGCTTGCTCTGCTTAATCCATTCGACTGCTTGCTGCAAACGCCCTAAGTCCGGTCGGTTGCGTGCGATGTGCCACACACGTTTTTCAAATAA
The DNA here is from genome assembly GCA_013821665.1 of Anaerolineae bacterium. Taxonomy (GTDB): domain Bacteria; phylum Chloroflexota; class Anaerolineae; order Aggregatilineales; family Phototrophicaceae; genus CFX2. The sequence goes on along the minus strand of JACDGI010000267.1, from coordinate 2,473 downwards.
TTGGCTTGGATAATCAAATGCTGTCGCTTGCACATCCTGTGGCAGCGATAGCGTCACTGCTCCAGTCTCAGATGGCGAAGTGAGTACGCGCATAACTTCCGGCAGTGAAGCGATGATTTGCTCCGGTCGGTTGATCCGATCCCAGTAACGCGATACTGGCTTAAAGCAATCATTGACCGAAAAATCCTGCGAATGTTCCCATTCGATTTGTTGCAATACCGGCGCTTGCGCCCGTTCTGCAAAAATGTCACCCGGCAGTAGCAACACCGGCAGTCGGTTGATGGTAGCGACCGCCGCACCCGTAATCATGTTGGTCGCACCCGGCCCAATTGAGGAGGTACAGGCAAACGTTTGCAAGCGGTTCTTCATCTTGGTATAGGCTGATGTCGCATGAACCATAGCCTGTTCATTACGAGCTTGATAGTAACGGAAACTGCCGGAATATTGTTGCAGCGCTTGCCCGATTCCGGCCACATTGCCATGCCCGAAGATTCCCCAGCATCCCGCAAAAAATGCGTTTTCCTGTGCGTCCCGCTCAACGTACTGGTTTTGTAAGAACAGGATAATAGCCTGTGCCATCGTTAGTCGTTTGGTCGTCATCAATAATCCCTTATTTTGAATGCGGTTAGTTCAGTCACCACATCCTGAATTCGTGCTGTTAGCAAGCGTGTGTGAGTACCATGACCCTCGTTTTTGCGGGCAGCGTATCCTTCGTGATAACAATCTCAGAGTTGCAGGCAAAATCAACAGCTTCTGGACTGTAATAATTCAAGAACGATTGAATCCAGAAGGTGTTGCGGGGCTTATAGCGTAGGGTACGGAAGTGCATCGGGATCACCATTTTGGGCTGAGTTCGCTCAATAACGGTATTCAAATCATCAAGGTTAATCGTTGGATGCCCGCCCGTTAACGCCAGCAGCACATCCACCCCTGCGAAAAACTGCATTTGCTCCTCGCTGAGCGCATTCCCAACGTCGCCCAGATGCCCCACACTGATCCCATCCACAACGAAGCGATACATGCCATTTTGGTCAGGATCGTGGAATTGGTGGTCGAGCGCTTCCATAGCGGCCACTGCCTGAATAGCGATGCCTTGTTCGGTGCGCTGCCCTCCGTTTTGCGCCAGTTCCAGCGCGTTTATGATGGTTGGTTTACCGGGTACTAAGTCTGCTCGGCAGTGGAATGAATCGTTGTCAGATGAAATGATCACAATGTCAGGTGCATCCGGAATAGAAATATAGCCGCTTGTTTCCGGCGTATACGGATCTGTAATAATCCGTCTGCCGTTGTCGCCCGTAATTAAAAAACTGGCATGACCGTACCATTTAATTTTCATGCGTTTCCCCGTAGATAGTATGAATTAATTTGCCTGCACTATTTTACAATCGGGAGGCGTGGGTCTATTCCTGTCCATGTCTCTTTGACCCAAGCGTAGGCTGGATCATCAGCATTCGCTAATGACTGCGCCGAACCCGCCAGTAAATTCAAATAATAGGTGGTATAACCATGTGCGCTCACCACCGGATGGTAGCCTTCAGGTACAAGAACCATGTCATGGTTTTGCGCCATCATCACGGCATCGATATGCCGATCATCGGTATACACACGTTGGTAAGCATAGCCTTCCGGTCGATCCAACTTGTAAAAGTATATTTCCTCTAGGTCGGCCTCAATCACATTACCCTGATCGTCTTCACGATGAATATCATGCTTATGTGGCGGGTAACTCGACCAGTTTCCACCGGGTGTGTAAACCTCGACCACCACTAACCGTTGACAATCAAACCCCGGCGGTAAAATGCTGTTAATTTGCCTCGACGCATTGTTGCCACCCCGCAGTTCGACCTTGCTGCTTTCTGGTGTAACCAACTGCGCCGGATGATCTTCCTCTGTTTTCACCCAGCAGCTTGCTACCTCAAATCCGTCAGTCAGAGCCTCAATTTCAAAATCGGTATTCCGCGAAAGATAAACAGCATATGGTTTTCCGGTAAACACATTCTCACGTTCACCGATATTTAAGAAATCGCCTACGCTGGAACGAATATGGCACTTCCCACCAAATATCACATGAACATATTCATTGTCGCCGGTAGTGCCATTCCATTTTTCCCCGGCATTCATCCGGCGTGCGGCCATATTCAGCCAATCCCATCCCGCTTGGGCAGTAGAAACTTCTGCGAAAACACCGGTTTTACCATTATCTTTAGAGTGAATGAGCATATTTTCGGCTGTATATTTCATGCGGAAAAGACTTTCTCATAATTACGTCAGTGCAACTTGATCAAAATGATCAATGCCGTGACGTGCAAAAAGTTTTTATGTTTGCAGATTATAGCACGCAGATTTAAGCCGCAATACTCCAATGGATATGCGTTTCGTCATGAGATTAGTCTCTATTCATGCCGACTGACCAACAGACTGCCTAAATTCGATCTGCCCTTGACGATTATTCGGATAATGGTTAATCTATGTA
>JACDGI010000266.1 GCA_013821665.1 Anaerolineae bacterium | reverse complement strand
TTCTACGCTTGATATACGCTTGCCCTATCAGCTTTGGATTGGCGTTTTACCTCACTTGAATTTGCCACTTATTGGCTCAATAATGACATTTGTAGACTTTAAAAATAGGATTTTCGCTTCCTACTCATTTTCCTGCATTGAGACTTTGTATTGCTCCCCCTCCTTGAGTTCGGGGCGTGGGTTGGGGGGCAGGGTTCGAGCGAAAGCCCTTTACGAGTTGAAGGAGATAACGATGAAAACACGCATGGTGGTTTGTCTTTCGATGATGATGAGTTTATTCGCACTGGGGATGTTACCCGCCGCCGCGCAGGAAGATACCTGTTACAGCAAAGATGGGAATTGGGCAGCCGATACCCAGAAATGCACTGTTACCGTTGGCGTGCAGGTGAATGTGGATTATCCGCTGGAGATGGCGCAATATCCTGAAGCGGCCAAGACCATTGACGCTTTTATTGCCGACCAGCAGAAGACCTTTATTAGCTCTTATACGCCGGATTACACACTGCCAGCCCACGTCAACAATTGGGGCATGGACATCACCAACGAACTTTACAAATATTCGGATGATATTCAGACGGTGCTGTTCAGGGTCAGCTTTTATACGGGCGGGGCGCATCCCAACAGCGGTTATACGAGCTTCACCTTCGACGTGAAGAAGGCTACGGAACTGACCTTAAATGATGTGTTCCTGAACGGCAAAGTTCCTTTGGACATAATTGCCAAATTGGCACAAGATCATCTGAAAAAGACTCTGGGCGATATGGAAGATGCAACCATGCTTGAAGTGGGTACGACGACATCTACCCCTGACAATTATAAGAATTGGGCGCTAACACCCACCTCGATCATTTTCTTCTTCGACCCTTATCAGGTGGCCCCTTACGCAGCCGGCCCGCAAAAGGTTGAAATCCCCTTTACCGCCTTGAAAGGGCAGCTCGCCGCACCATTTGGTGCCTAACTACAAGATTTTGGGCAGTTGATAGAGGGATGCGTGGCAAAAACCTGCATCCCTTTTTATTTGCTTTAGAGGTGCTACATGTGGCGAAACCTGTGTTTGCAGGAGACGTAATCCAAAATTGGATCGGGGTTCGAAAATGCCTCAAAACCAATAGTCCACTTTGTAGTTTGTGGTACGAGCTTTAACACCCACGATCTTCTATAATTAAAATTGTAATTATTCTGATCGTATAGGGAGCGATGATGCCCGTTTCAACGCAGTGGTTTGACAACGAACATCGCATTCTAGAGCAACGGTTTGAGGGCGATTGGCTTTGGGAGGAAGCAAACGACGCATTGGTAGAGGCGCATGTATTGGCGGCTTCCGTTACGCATAACATTATCCTGATTTGTGACATGAGCCTAACCACCGCCCTACCGAAAGGCAATGTTCTCTCGCCAGCGAGGTCGAGCCTCGGTCAAGTGCCTGCAAACATTACCCAAATTATTTTCGTGATACAGTCGCGTCTCATTGAAGTGTTTGCCAGCTTGGTATTGGAGATGGTGCCACGTTGGAAACAACACACACAAATTGTCAAAACACGGGATGAAGCCCAAAAATTGGCGCAAGCCGCCATCACCAAACAAAATAGGGGAACCTTTCAGGGCTAATAGAACGTGTATAAACGCTCTAGATAACACTTCGGGAGGTTGATGCCTCCCGTTTTTATTGATGTTTCGATGATGATTTGCGTTAGACCGCATCAGCGACTTCGGTAAGGGGCAGCAAACGCGAATCCTCGATGGCTGCTGTTCGATGTCCCATGCCAGCCAAGTAAGCCTCATGAGAAGCAAACGCAAGGAATGACTCGGTGCTTTGCTGCCGCACCAGCATAACCAAATCCCAGCGTTCGTCTTGTGGCCCAATCAGGAACGCGCCACCCTTACCTAGAAATACCAGATCACCACCCGTTTCCCGCAGATACGGTAGAGTGTGATCAATGTAAAGCTGAAAGGCATCTGCTCCACTAATGGCTGTAGCGGGTGCGAGTTCAGGTGTAGCGGAATAGTCAGCCGTTTCGCGAAAACGGAGCAAATTCAGCATAATGACGCTGCCCTGCATCTGGCGCATCATGAAGGCGCGGCCTGATTCTTGTGTCGGTTCGAGATAGGAAGTGGTCATTTTTAGTAGTCCTTTATTCAATGTTTAGGGCGAGACGGAATTGTCATCGCCGAAGGCAAGCGTGATGGCATAGGCGCGTACATCATCCGGCCACACGGCGACCTGTTCACTGAAACGAGATTGATCATTGGCGAAAAGCGCGCGTGAAGCCTCTTCAAAATTGGGTAAATTACCGTCTATGGCGGACATAAAACGGTAGGTACGTTCCTGTGCTTGGCGGCTTCGATCTTTGTTCGCATGGGTTTTTCGTGCTTCTTCCACCAATTTACGCAGCGCTACTGATGCACCACCGGGTTGCGAAGCCAGCCATTCCCAATGACGCGGTAGCAGCGTGACTTCACGGGCGACGACACCCAGTTTAGGGCGACCCCTACCGCGCGACTCGTTAGCCTGTGCATTGGCTGTTGGCTCAACCGGCTGTACGTCGGCTGACGATGGCGTGAGATGAGCGACCACGTCAGCCTCTGAACCGCGTGTGTCGATGTCGATGGTGCGGCCTGTAGCATCATCAAACGTCAAAATAGTGTCTGATGAGTCACTTTCGATGGCTTGTTTAACGGCTAAAGCGACGGTTGCCAGTGATCCGGCTGCGATGCGCCGATGTCCACTGAAGCTGGTGTACTGCGAAATTGTGTTGCTCATTGTTTTTATCCGGGTTAAATTCATAAGCGAATTTTATCCGGATAAAAATAAATAGTCAAGTGGCTAATTTGATTTGAAGCGCGAGTTTATCGTTTAGATTTCGACGACGACTTTGCCAGTAGCTTGCCGATTGTGCAGAGCATTAATGGCTTGGCTGGCTTCAGCTAAGGGAAATGTTTGGGTAACGGGCACCTTAATTTGGTCTTCAATATACCAAGTGGTTAAGGTGCGAAGTGAGTCCATGAGGATTTCAGGTTGGTGGATGGCATATGCACCAAAATATACGCCAACGACCGAACAGTTCTTCACAAGGGGCAGGTTGGCAGGGATTTGCGGTATGGTTCCGCTAGTGAAACCGATAACCAGCAATCGCCCTTCCCATGCCAGCGAGCGTAAACAGGCTTCGGTCAACGAGCCGCCGACAGGATCATAGACGACATTGACACCACGTCCGTTGGTGATGGCTTTGATACGGTCACGGATATTTTCGGTGGTGTAATTGATGGTGTAGTCCGCGCCATACTGCTGCGTGAGTGCCAGCTTTTCTGGTGTGCTGGCGCAAGCGATGACTGTCGAACCCATCACTTTACCGATTTCAACAGCAGCTAATCCGGTGCCACCCGCCGCGCCCAACACCAATAAAGTTTCACCCGCTTGAAGCTGTCCACGATGCGCGAGGGCGATATGTGCGGTGCCATAAGCGACGCTGAGGGCGGCGGCATTGATATAAGGCATGGTGTCGGGAATAGGTAAGGTTAACATGGCAGGGGCGTTGACTTCCTCGGCCATGCCACCCCAATTGAATAGGCTCATAACGCGCTGACCGGGTTGAACATGGGTCACACCTTCACCAACCGCCAGCACATCACCGGCGACTTCCGTACCGGGGCTGAAGGGAAAAGGCGGCTTGACCTGATACAAGCCCTTGACCATCAGGCCATCGGCAAAGTTCACGCCACAAGCGCGTACACGGATGCGAACTTCGCCGCCTAAGGGTGGTGTGCTGGCGACTTCTTCGATGTCGAGCGTATCTGGTTCACCAAATTGTTTGCAGAGTAGGGCTTTCATAGTCATTCCTTACAATTGTCTACCCATAGGCGGGAATCGGCGAGAAACACTATAACCGCTTGCGAAAGATACGCATAAAAGGAGAATAAACTCCGGCCAATCGTAATTGTTTTTTCCTGTAATTAAGTTATGGAGACCTGACCAACAGAAAAAGACAACAACAAAGGCTATTAATAATGCCGTGCGGCGATTCATTGTAATAACGATGCCCATAAATTTATCCTTCGCAGAAGCGGGGTTTATGACGGCGGGTGTGTGATACTGTGCCGCTGAGTAAGGTCATGAGGGAAATGTCGAGATCAAGTTCCGGCCAGTAAAGGCCATTGAGCGTGAGTTGGAGGTTCATTCGCTGCTCGGCTGTGGCCTGTGCCAGCACCGGATAATCGGCGAGCGGAAGCGTGAGACGGCGTTGATTGGCTAAGGTCACATACAAATCAACATCGGTGAAATCAACGGCAATTGGTCGATCCCGATCAGGAATCATGGTCAACCCCCCGGCATACTTGCTTGGCTCAAATTGTAGCATTGTTCAAGTGTAGAAGGTACGAGACTCTACTTTTAGCCAGCTTATCCTCAGCCAGCGTTAAGCCTATAATGGCAAAATCGGCTAGGTGGCGAACAATAAAAGAGGAATTTGGGTTATGGCAACCAATATGCAGGGCAAGACCGTTCTGATTAGCGGGGCAACCAACGGCATCGGCAAGCAGTCGGCGTTGGATCTGGCGAAGATGGGGGCGCAGGTTGTCATCATCGGGCGCAATAAAGCAAAAACCGAGGAAACACTGCGTGAAATTCAAACGGGCAGCGGCAACAAAGATGTCCATGCCTTGATCGCGGATTTGTCATCAATGGCTGAAGTGCGTCGGGTAGCAGCCGATTTCAGAAAGCAGTTTTCGAGGTTGGATGTGCTGCTGAATAACGCGGGCGGGGTGTTTGCCTCCCGTCAAGAAACGGTCGATGGATATGAGATGACCTTCGCACTCAACCACCTCAGTTATTTTCTGCTGACTAATCTTTTGTTGGATATGGTCAAAGCCAGCGCACCCTCGCGCATCGTGAATGTGTCATCTGATGCCCAGAGTGCCGCTTCGATTAACTTCGATGATCTACAAAGCAAACAGTCTTACGGCATGGGCGGCTTTCGTGCTTATGGACAATCCAAGCTGATGAACGTGATGTTTACTTATGAATTGGCACGGCGGTTGGCGGGTACGGGTGTAACAGTTAACGCGCTGCATCCCGGCGTGGTAAACACCGGTTTTGGCCGGAACAATAAGGGTCTGATGAACGTGGCTATGAATGTCTTATCCCTATTCACAATGAAGTCCGAAGATGGCGCGAAGACCAGTGTGTATTTGGCTTCATCACCGGAAGTCGAAGGCGTGACCGGTAAATACTTTGACAAGTGCAAGGCGAAGAAAAGCACAGCGCCGTCTTATGATGAAGCGGCACAAAAACGCTTGTGGGATGTCAGCGAGCAGTTAACCGGAATTGCAGCTCCCGCAGCCGTCTAAACCAATGAGTGATGGTGGTACTCAAAACGTGCCACCTAGACTCAATCTTACAAATTGCGCTACAATGTTTTTGTTAATCAGCGCAGTGGAGCAGTAAATGCAGAATAATAAACCTGAACCGAAGCGCCGTACCGGAACTGAAACCGGCCTCATTCACAAAGTCGAACTGGGTGCGGAAGGTTCCCACGAACCGCCCCAACCATCCACCCTGCCCGAATTTGACATCGGCGGGATTACCGGCGTGATGCCCTTGAAGGCTGAAGGTATGGATGCCGCTAAAGAGCGCGACGATACCACTTCAATGGCCTCCAGTAGCTAAGCCCATTCGATCTTCGTAACCCATTATTAGTGTTTTCTCAGCCGCCTGACGATTGCCCAACGATGCCTTTACGTGCTATGAGCGCACCGTTATAGTAGGTGCGATAGGCGTTTAATAAAGCAAAGAGGCGGGTAGTTATGCCGCGTCGTAAACTGACCATTTTTACTATTCTGCTGCTGACATTTTTAGCCGCTTGCGGGGGTCAATCCAGCCCCGGTGGTGGCAGCAGCATTGTTCCCCTTCTGCAAGGTTCGGCATCGCCTGAGGATGTAGCCAAAGGGTTCCTCGAAAATTGGAAGACAGCTAATTATCAGGCTATGTATGGGGATTTGAGCGCACCCAGCCAACAGGAATATACCTTCCCTGTATTCCAGAAAATTTATCAGGACGCGATGAGCAAAATCGCGCCGGATCAAATTACCTACACCTTTCATAATGTGACACTACAAGGTGAATCGGCGGCAATTGCCTATGATGTCGAGTTCACATCGTCGGTGTTTGGCGCGATTGACGACAAAGACCGCACCATGCGACTGGTCAAAACGCAAGATCGCTGGGGCGTGGCATGGTCGAGCATGGATATTGTGAACGGGTTGGTGGGCGGATCGCAAGTGGTGGTCAAATCACGGGCGCTGCCGCGCGGCAATATCTATGACCGCAACGGGCAACTGCTGGTCGATCAAGCTGGCTCGATGGTTGCCATGTACAGTGCCAGACAAAATATGGCGACCGAGAGTGACTGTGTCGATTTGTTGGCGCGTGTCCTCAAGCAGCGGCGTTATGATTTGCAGAAACGCTTTGATACTGAAGACCCGGTCACTGTATTTTATCTCGGCGAAATTGATAAGGATACCGATACCACAAATGCGGCTGAACTTGACCAAAAATGTGCTGTAATACGCCGTCCACGTGATACGCGCACCTATATCGGTGAGGGTGCCGCTTCGCAGCTAACGGGCTATATTGCCTACGCAACAAAAGACCAATTGAACTCACTCAAGGGTTATCAGGAGGGTGATCTGATCGGGCAAATGGGTGTCGAGAAATTGTATCAAGAGCAATTGGCTGGCAAACCGGAACAGGTTTTGCAAGTCATTTCGCCATCGAACGTGGTGCTGCGTGAACTCGGTGGTCGTAAAGGCACAACGCCACAGTCGGTGACACTGACGATTGACCGTGATATGCAAATGACTGCTGGACAAGCGATGGCGGACGCTTACAATTACGCCGAAGGAAATTGGGGCGGGCCAACCCATTCGCCGGGCGCGGGGTTGGTAGCAATCGACATTAAAACCGGAGCGATACTGGCGATGGTCAGTTGGCCGTTCTTTGATCCAAATATCTACAATGGCACCGACTCGCCCAATCCAGACGAAATTTCGGTCAACGTGCAAGACCCGCGTGCGCCACTGCGTAACCGGACGATCCAGGATCAATATTTCCCCGGCTCGACCTTTAAACTGGTCACGACGGCGGCAGCCTCATCCGAAAAGATGATGACCGAGCCGACCTTCGACTGCACTTTGGAGTGGAAAGGGCAGCAGTACGGCGATACTCTGCCTGTCCGTACCGATTGGCGTGCGCTGGAACGATCTGATTCGCCGTTTAGTAAACCTGCCGGTGAAGTGACGATGGCACAGGCCTTGATGGCCTCCTGTAATCCATTTTTCTATGAAATGGGCGCACGTCTTTATACCAGAGCCGGACAAAATGTGCTGATGGATTACGCGCGTAAGATGGGCTTCGGTGTACAGACGGGTATTGATCTGCCGGAGACCGAAGCGACGGGTACGCTGCCAAACCCCACCAGCGTCGAGCAAGGCATCAACGAAGCGATTGGTCAGGGCGGCGTGCAGGTTAGCATTTTACAGATGGCGCGGAGTGTAGCGGCTATCGCTAACGGTGGTACATTATATCAACCGTATATCGTGCAGCAGGTCGGCGGCACAAATGGGATGCCCGTCACTTATACTGCTCAACCGAAAGTCGCCAGTCAATTGGGTTTGAGCGACGCGACCATGAACACCATCCACGAGGGTATGTGCGGTGTCATCTCGGATATGACCTACGGCACGGCATCGTTTGTGTTTTATGGATACAAGAATAAGAAGTTTGACGCGCCGTATGTTGCTTGCGGTAAAACCGGAACGGCACAGTCAGGACGTGTCGAACCTTACGGTTGGTTCGTGACCTATGCACCGAAGGACAATCCACAGATCGCGATTGTGTCGATGGTCGAGTATGGGCGTGAAGGTTCTGAAACCGCCGCGCCAATTGTCCGGCGTGTGCTGGATGAATACTTTAAGAATGCCGATCCGGCACCTTACCCCGACTGGTGGAATAATCTGGAGTACATCCCGCTGGAACTCAAAGAAGGTCAAACAGGTGGGTGATTAGACGCTTAATGCTAAAGGCTAATGCAATTTAACTTTTAATTACGGATTATCTATCCCTGCATTGGTTCCCTCCCCTGTATACGGGGGAGGGTTAGGGTAGGGGTTCTTTCTCCGTCTTATTTTGTTAAACCTCATGAGCCTTTGAAATCGTCTGTAGCCTGAGAAAGATGCGCGATTCATGACTGTAACGATTGTGCCGTGTCCTTCGTGTGAAGGCTTCGGCTGGTTTGAAGATGAAGACGGTGCGGCACAGGATTGTGACTGGTGCGCGGGCATTGGCTATATTTACCGTGATACAGACGGGCTTGACAAGCGCATCCCTCCGGCGGATTATGGATTGGTATCCGACCAACTTGAACAATTGGAAACACAACGTCTGCGGGCGATGGGCTATACCGGCGAGGCCAAAAAGCCGTGGGAACAAAAAATTCGCCAGCAGCGTGATGAAGGCGACGAATAGGTTGCCGTAAGCATTATCGAGTGACTCATTTGACGCTGCAATGCGTCCTCATAAGAACGCGAATATGATCAGTTTATACCCTCTATTTACCACTATTCACTATTGGATTAGCCGTGTCGGCCTGCTGGTCGCGGTTGGCATGTTCATATTGGGACTGTATATCGGTCTGGTACGCAAAGGTGATGTGACACCCTATTATCGTAAGGCCGTTTACATCATCGCAGGGGTGATGCTGGCGCAATCCCTGCTGGGCTTAATCATGTATATCATCGGCGGAAGACCCTTCGAAGAGGTGCATCTGATTTACGGCGTGGGCGCAGTTTTGTCACTGCCGTTCTTTATCTTCGTCGAGGTGACAGCCAAAAAGCGTCCGGCGATGGGCAGTTACATGTGGGGATTTGCCGTGTTGGCGGGCATCCTCGTGCGCAGCATTATGACCGGACACGCTTGAACTGATCAAGCGTGTCGTCAGGTTTGTTACTCAACAGGTTCTTTTATCCAGCGTTTAAGTATCGCTTCCAACGATTCTAAGCCGACAGGCTTTGCGAGAAAGTCGTCCATGCCTGCCGCAAAACAGTTTCGGTGATCATCGGGCGATGTGCTGGCGGTCATGGCGACAATCGGAATGTGAATGTTTTGGGCTGCCTCGTGGCGGCGAATTTCTTTTGTGGCTTCGATACCGCCCATTACTGGCATGTGCATATCCATCAAAACTAGGCTGTACACGTTAGGCTGTAATTCAAGCAGATTAACCGCTTTCTGTCCATCGCTGACACCTACCGATTCATAGCCGAGACGTTCGAGTTGTTGAATAGCCAGCTTTTGATTAATATCATTATCTTCGACAATCAGCACCCGCCCATTTTTCGTTTTAGGAGCCATCACGAGTGTCATCGCCCGACGGCGGGCGGGTTTTGCGGCGTTATCGCCCTCCTGTGCTTTATGAATGATGGCGAGTGTTTCCAGCAGCACATTGTGCTTAATCGGTTTGTTGAGATAGGCCTTGAAACCCATCGCTTCGGCTTCATTCTTCAGTTTGATATTTTCGGAACTGGTGAGGCTGACCAGTGCAGTTGACGCAATCATGGTTTCTTTGCGAATGTTCTGCGCGAGCGTGATCCCTGTCATACCCGGCATGAGCATATCCATGATGAGGACATTAAATGGTTTGCGATCTTCAGCAGCCTGTCGTAGGGCAATCA
>JACDGI010000265.1 GCA_013821665.1 Anaerolineae bacterium | reverse complement strand
GGAGAATTGCGTAATCAAGGCTAATTCATCTCAACCATCTGAGGGAGACTTCATCGCTCCTAGTTCCAAAATCGATACTCGCATTTTGGAAAATGAGGGAGAAAAGGGTACCTGAGTAGTTACGATGCTTTGCCAATTGATGAGCGTTTGCGCCGTTATCCGTTGCAAGGAGATCCACACCTCGAAACCCTTTTGTTTCAATATGGACGCTATTTACTCATCGCCAGTTCACGCCCCGGCACGCAACCAGCGAATTTGCAGGGAATCTGGAATGAATCGATTCGTCCACCTTGGAGTTCCAATTGGACGATCAATATCAATACTCAGATGAACTATTGGCTCGCGGAAACCACCAATCTGAGTGAATGCCACGAACCCCTTTTCGATCTTATTAAAGGACTGAGCATAACAGGTCGCAAGACGGCTGAAATCAATTATGGTGCACCCGGGTGGGTGGCACACCACAATGCCGATCTCTGGCGGCAAAGCGCACCAGTTGGTGATTTCGGTGGCGGTAACCCGGTCTGGGCGAATTGGGAAATGGGTGGAGCATGGCTCTGTCAGCATCTTTGGGAACATTTCGCATTTACTGGAGACACTTCATTTTTGAGGGACTATGCCTGCCCGATTATGAAAGGTGGCGGCAGAATTCTGCTTAGATTGGCTGATTGAGGATGAGAATGTGTATCTAGTTACAGAACTTTCAACGGCACCGGAGCAGATGTTCAAGATGCTGGATGGTCGCAGTGCTGCGGTGACAAAAGCAGCAACCATGGATATAGCTGTGATTTGGGATTTGTTTACCCATTATATTGCAACTTCTCAAATATTGGGGATCGATATGGATTTTGCGGGTCAACTTCGATCTGCCCGTGATCGTCTACAGCCATATCAGGTTGGCGCTCGCGGTCAGCTTCAGGAATGGGCAGAGGATCTTCAAGAAGAAGAAGTGCAACATCGCCACGCTTCGCATCTGTTTGGAGTACACCCCGGTGAACAAATTACAGCAGAAACATGTCCAGAGCTAATCAATGCTGCCCGTCAATCGCTTGAAATTCGTGGTGATGTTGGTACCGGTTGGTCGCTAGCTTGGAAAATCAACTTGTGGGCGCGTTTGCGTGACGGAAACCGTGCACATCTTTTCATCAAGCGATTGCTTACATTGGTAGACGACACAGAAGTAGCGATGCACAACTCAGGTGGCGTGTATCTAAATCTTTTTGATTCGCATCCACCCTTTCAAATTGACGGCAATTTCGGGTATACGGCAGGAGTTGTCGAGATGTTGTTGCAAAACCACAGTAATGTTATTGATCTGTTACCTGCTTTGCCCGCCGCTTGGCCGGGCGGAATGATAAGCGGTCTAAGGGCTCGCTGCGGATTTGAGATTGATTTGGTATGGGAACATGAACACCTTTTACGGGCGGACATTAAGTCCCTGAACGGGAATTCCTGTCGGGTACATACTGACGGGAAATTCGTCATTAAGTCGGATCAGGGAGATATTGTTCAGCAAACTAAGTCGGGTGGGGTAATTGAATTTGAAACTACGCCGGGTAGAGTTTATACCTTAATATATACCAAAGTCTAAACTGGAGTGGATCCGATTTCATGAAGTCGAGGATTAGTATAGCTGTTCAAAATCGTTAGGGCTTAGATAGCCCACAGTTAGACTATTTTCGCGCGTGATGAAACTTTTACTGCATTTGCTGCACACTTTCCGCTGAATTGTCTGGCGGGAAGCACGGGAGAAGCCGCCGAATTGACATTTGTGTGCGGCGGGTGGCTCGGCTACTGCCACTGAAATGATACAAATTCGGCGGAAGGCTCGACTGCTGCCACCGCTGTGCAATTTGTGCATGTCGCTGCTGTATTTGCATTGATTTTGAGCAGCGATAGTGGGTAGTTTGTGACATGCAATATCCCCCAAAATAGTTCCATTTGCTCTTCTATTTTAGAACACAAATTCTTATCTGTCAAGCAAAAGTAGTTCGTTTTTTTAACCTACAAAGGCGCAAATCGGTGCAAAAAGATGACTTTTGAAAGCAATGTTAGTCTATCGACGTATACGCTTCTAATCTTTTAAACCAACGGGGCAATCTGTTTTGCACCGGTCATAATCGCCACGCCATCGGACATCGTGTACTCATGCGGTTTGATCAAGGCAACCCGTCGTCCAAGCCGCTGAATATGGATGCGATCTGCCAGCTCCCAGACGTGCGGCATATTGTGGCTGATAAGGATAATCGCTAAACCACGCTCACGTATTTTTTGAATCAGGTCGATGACCATGCCTGATTCCTTGACACCGAGGGCTGCCATGGGTTCATCCATGATCACGACTTTGCTGGCAAAAGCGGCACTGCGCGCTACGGCCACGCCCTGAGCCTGACCACCGGACAACGTTTCTACAGTCTGTGATACGGACGAGATGCGGAACTTCAAGTCCGACATATATTCTTGCGCGTGCGCGTACATTTTTTTCTTATCGAGCAGCCCGAAGACCGACCCTAGCACACCCGCTCGACGCAGTTCCCGTCCTAGAAAAAGATTTTCGACAATGGTGAGCGCAGGGGCAACCGCTAGATTCTGATAGACCGTTTCGATTCCGGCACGACGCGCGTCAATTGGGCTGGTAAAGTGAATCGGCTGGTCGTTCAAAAAAACCTGCCCTTTGTCGGGAATAACCGCACCCGAAAGCACCTTAATCAGGCTTGATTTACCCGCACCATTATCACCAATAACGGCCAGCACCTCGCCCGGGTACACCTCTAGATCGGCTTCGTCCAGAGCAACGATATGACCGTAATGCTTAACAAGGCTTTTGGCACTGAGGACAGGAATGCGGTTTTCCGTACTCATCGTGTCCCCCCGCGCTGTGAAAGTTGATCAACCGAGACTGCCATAATCACCAGAATACCGGTAATCAACAGTTGGTAAATCGAGGGTATGCCCATCAACAGCAAGCCGTTGCGGAAAACGCTCACAATAATTGCGCCAATGAGCGTTCCGAGTACATTGCCGCGTCCGCCAAAAAGGCTGGTGCCGCCAAGCACGACTGCTGTAATACTTTCGAGGTTAAAATTGCCAGCCACGCCGGTCTGTGGATCGCCCACCTCGGTTCGCGCGATCAGCAGCAAGGCCGCAACGCCATAAAGTAGACCTGCCAACGTATAAACTGCGACCAGCAAGCGGTCTGTTGAAATGCCAGCTAAGCGCACGGCCTCTGCGTTGTTACCAATCGCATAAATGTGGCGGCCAAAAGAGGTCTCGCGCAGCATGAACCACGTCACTAAAAATAAGAGCATCATCGCCACGGTTCCGTAAGTGATCAACGTGTCGCCGACCTTGAACCCGTTTCCCAAAAAAGTCTGCGCTTCCCGTGCAGGGATCGTTTCAGTGGTGTAAATCAAGCTGAGTGCGTAGACAATGCCGAGCATACCGAGTGTCACAATGAAGGGTGGCAAGCGCAAGCGTGTGACCAGCAGACCATTGATGAAGCCAATGCCTGACGTAATGGCAAAGCCAATGCCGATGGCGATGAACGGGTTAAAGCCATCTCGTGAGGCCAGATGCACCATATAGACTGCGCCTAGGCTCATGACAGCCCCATTCGCGAGATCAATTCCGCCCGTCAAAATAATGAGGGTCTGGCCAATCGCCAGCACGGATACCACGATGGATTGTTGAAAAATGAACGAGAAATTATTGATGGTCAGAAGACGGGGTGTCTGGGTCGTAAAAAAAGCGCAGGCCAGCAGGAGTGCAATGAGTGGGCCGATGGTGGGCCGTAACAGGAACTGGCGAACACGTATGAGCGGCGAAGTGGGAAGAACAGTTTCCATAAAATTTTTCCTAATAGAAAGGATGGTACAAGTGCTATTTGTACCATCCTCCGTTAATTTTGCGCTACAAATTCTAAGTTTATCGATCGACCGGCCCTTACGGCGCGGCAGGCGCTGGAATACCGGCAGCCTTATCGGCGGCTACGGCAGCGTCCATCTCGCCATCTTCCAGCGTGCCCCAGCAGCTCTGTGCCCCGAAGACAGCACCCTGGCTGTCGATGCCTTCGAGAGGCTTGGCGCTGATGAGGGTCACACCGGTATCCGTGTAGCCCCACGGCTTGTCACCGGTCTTGGCGAAGTTGATGACCGCTTCGACACCCATTTGCGCCATCTTCAACGGGTATTGCTGCGAAGTCGCGGCAAAGTGACCCGAAATGATACCTGTGATACCGGGTGAGCAACCGCCATCGACCGCGACAATCATGACACCATCAGCCTTGCCTGCATTTTTCAATGCAGTATAACCGCCCGCGGCTGCCGGCTCATTGATGGAGTAAACCAAGTTGATGTCGGGATCTTTCGTCAGGCAGTTCTCCATGAGCGTCTGACCCTTAGCCTGGTCGCCGCCGGAGTCGCCTGAACAGACGATTGACGCGTCGCCTTCTTCAATGCCGAAGCCTTTTAGGAAGCCATTGTGACGCAGCACACCGGTCTTATTGCTCGGCGCAGCATCGAGTGTCGCAATTTTTACAGGCTTATCGCCTAACGTGGCCCTAGCATATTGACCGATCAGCAAGCCAGCTTTGAAGTTGTCGGTAGCGAACAAGGCATCCACCGCATCTTGTGGAATTGTGGGAGTATCGAGCGCGATGACCAGTACGCCCGCATCGCGGGCCTTCTTGACCGCGGGCGCAATACCCGCCGAATCGGCCGGGACAAGCAAGATACCTTTAACGCCCGCGTTGACCATATTTTCGATAGCCGTTACCTGGCTGTCGTTATCGCTATCACTCTTGCCAGCCGCGGTCAACAGCTTCACGCCAGCCGCGTCGGCGGCAGCCTGAGCGCCTTCTTTCATCTTGACGAAAAATGGATTGGTTTCTGTCTTGGTAATCAAACCGACAATGACGACATCTTGTGCTCGAGCAGCGAAAACTCCAAAGGTACCTAAAGTAACTAAAATAACGACGATCATCAATACAAGTTTTTTTGAATTTAAAGTTGAATACATCTTCTTGCTCCGTACGAACTAAATATGAACAGAACAGAGACTCTCAAACAGCCTTCATAATGATCAAGTACTGATCGTTGTCTACCTCCTTATCGCATATGAAATTGGGCAATTGCCCGTAAACAATTCAAACTTCTAGGCTTACTATTTGGCAATAGTAACCTCTGAAAAAATTGTAATCGATTACAATTTCCTTGTCAACTGATACCCAAAATACCGAGTATAATAGACGATGTGGGTCGATTCAGCATCTTTAACACATCATTCTCAGCGTGGCAGCGCCCTACCCTCCCACGCAATTTATCTGTAAACGATTTCACAAATGCAGACTTACAAACTCAAGGTCGAGGCTTATGCCAAGTATTAAAGACGTAGCGGAGCAAGCAGGCGTATCTGTTGCGACTGTTTCGCGGGTCTTTTCCAATCGCCCCCATGTTCGAGCCGAAGTGCGCGAGCATGTGTTAGGTGTTGCTGCCCAACTCGGCTATCGACCGAGCCGGATTGCACGTAACTTACGTAAACAAAGTACGAACATCATCGGACTGCTGGTTTCCGATGTCCGAAATCCATTTTTCGTTGAGATTGCGCGGGCAATTGAAGATGTTGCTAACAGCCATCAGATGAGTGTTTTCCTATGTAATACGGATGAAAATCCCGAAAAAGAGCAAACCTATCTGCACACGCTGATTGATGAATTGGTAGCAGGCATCATTCTCGTACCCACCCAGGGAAAGGTTGAAAATTTTGGTTTCTTGCTTCAGAGCGGTATTCCGATTGTGATTACCGATAGAAGAATCGAAGGCGCTGCCGTTGACAGCGTAGTTAGTGATAATCTTCAATCGGCTTATCAAATAACCTCGCATCTCATTAAGCAAGGTCACAAGAGGATTGGCGCATTGATTGGGGCGGCGAAAAGCACGACAGGTCGTGACCGGTTACAAGGATTCAAGCAGGCAATGACGGATCATGGGCGAACCATCCATGAGGACCTTATTGGCCGTATTGATCCTACTGAAAAAGCCAGCGAACCGATTGTGAGCCAATGGTTGGCTTCAGATACACCACCTACTGCTATATTTTCGGGCAATAGTCTTATGACGATAGGCGTGGTCAACGCGATCCATAAAGCCGGTCTTGCGATCCCCGATCAAATTTCCATCGCTGGCTTTGATGATACGATTTGGATGCCACATATCGCACACGGCATTACTGTTATCAGTCAACCGGCTTACGAAATGGGACGAACAGCCGCCGAATTGTTATTTCAGCGGATGGCCGAACCATTGCGTGACGCTCGCGAAATCGTGCTAAAAGGTAAGCTCATTGAGCGTGGATCAACCCGTCTACTGACCCCTTAAATTCGAGTATAAACTTCACGCTAGATCTCGATCATTTTCAGCTTACATCATCAAACTTTTAAAGATATTCGCTATAAGCTTCCTAACGACTAGTGCGCTCAAGTTTTTAATAGCTACTCGCACGCGCTTACGGGGTTCTTTCACTGCTCTGTCTAGTAATCCAATTACAGCACAGGAAAATTTTTAGTAAGTATCAATATTCTGTATGATTGGACTTCAAGTCTTTGTGTATCTGGAATCGCCTGTTGATTTAAAGTAAAAACACAGAGCAATTGTCAGCTAGAATTGTATACAAGAATCTGCCAATAATACGACAAGTGTCATTTTATGATTTAGGCTATACAACTATCGAACTTTGCGTAGGAATTGAGTTTTTGCTAACGATATACTATAAAAATGTCTCAAAACAGCTATAAAGGGATTTGAAAAATCTGATTCTGAACGGAACTAAAAAGTGATTCATCGTATAATGAATATATAGTTCTTAAGGACGTATTTTGTTTCTTCTTTATTGAGGCATTTATATGAATGATACCCCATCTCGTCGCCCGATGACATTTACCTTCCTCGAACTGCTTGACCGCACTTTCCGGCTGTACCGCGAAAACTTTTTAACGATTGTCGGTTTAGTGGCGATTGTGACCATTCCAATCACCTTAATCTCGCTGGTCTTAAACCCTGCTAGTGTCGCGCTTCTGACCAACCAAACGAGCAACCTGCGTACTACAGGCACAGGCTTACAAAGCTTGGCTGGTATCCTTGGACTGATTCAAATTGTGCTAATTTATGCTCCACTTACTTATATCGCTTCAGAATATCTCTTTAATCATAAAGTGAGTATTGGTGAGGCGTTCAGTGCTACCCGCAAACGCTTCACAAAAATGGGTTGTAGCATTATATTGCTCGGCATTTTTATCTTCATCGTGGCTGTATTTGCCGTACTACTTGTGATTGCTATACCGCCTGCGCTGGCACTGTTCGGCATTCTGATTTATATCATTATTGCTGCCTACTCGGTTCTCTTTCCCGTCCTCACCTTGGAAGATATTGGCCCATCAGCCGCCATCACACGCTCTTATGTATTGGGTAAACGCCGCTTTTGGACAGTGGTTGGCTTAGGAGTCGTTCTAGCTATTATCAGCGTCGTTGTGACAGCTATTTTGGGTGGCTCGGTTGCGGTCTTAGTCTTATCAACTACACCGGGGCGGAACTCGAGTTCACAAGTTTTGCTCATTACCTTTCTGAATACGCTCGTCAACATTTTCATCACACCGATTTCTCCAATTGCTTTTACTTTGTTGTACTACGACATTCGCACGCGGAGTGAAGGACTGGATATTATGCTGGATTCGACTGGAAACCCAGAAGCACGCCCGTATAATTTTTCATCGCCTGATTCGCGATTTCGCTTGGATGGACACGACTGGCGTAATATCGCTATTCTCACGGTGATCGGGTTAGTAGCTGGTGTACTCGGCAGCGGTATCATTCGGACCATTGCTGACCAATATTCGCGCCTTTTGCGATGAAATTTCGTTTGCGGGCAGCCATCGCACTCCTATTGAGTTTGCTGCCGATTTGGGGATTAATGACGGTTGATGCTCAGGAGACCAGCTTGAGCGTTAGTCAATTTTGGGCACGGCTTGATCAGACCGAGATCTTGCTGCGTTCCAAATTATTATCGCCTTCCCCGAATACACAGGATGATTCAGCCGCTACAATTACCCAAATCCGTCTGCTTTGGGAAGGTATAAACGAAATTCGGCTAGAGGATGGCAGTCGCGTTAAGGTTGACCTAGGTTGGATACGTTCAGCACTCACGGATGGTCAGCCGTATCCGCTTGAGGTGCTGCATCGTCAGGTGAAAGCGCTGATTGATTATCATGACAGCCAAGCACGTCAGCCTGATGGTACCACCAACGATGCATCACTCAATGCGTTGTCGGAAGTGTTACGTGATACGCGCTTTCAATATGTGGATGTCACTCCCACACCGATCCCTGAAGTACCTCAAACAGAGGAAGCTCAGTCATCAGCTCTTTCCTCGGTGGCGCAAACGATCCTCTTGGTAGCAGGGATAGCGATTGTGATCGTGGTCTTTGTCTATTTTGCCCGCAATTTACAGGTACAGCAAGCTACGATTGAACTCACGCACAACAGTGAGCCAACCACATCTGATCATGCCCAAACGTTAGCGACCGATTATGCTCAGACGCAGGATTATCGGACAGCTATTCGCTATTTATATCTGGCAAGCCTCTTGATGTTGGATGAACGTGGTGTGATTCACTATGACCCAAGCCTGACGAACCGTGAACATTTGCGACATATCAAAGATAAATCACAGATTTATGATGTCCTTCGGCAAGTGATTAACGCCTTTGAGGAAGTTTGGTACGGCTACTTACCTGTCAATGAATCTTATTATCAGCGCTTTCGCCAACATGTGGATGAACTGAAGCGGATGGTGGCATGAACACCTCCTTACGCAATCTCGGGGCTGACACCAAAATTTTATTTGGGGCACTGGTGTTGATTGCCTTACTGAGCGTAATCACAGTTTTAACTACACCACCTTCAGATGTGCCTAGCCTAAGTGTCCGCAGTGATAAAGCGGATGGTGCGATGGTGCTCCAACGCTGGTTACAACGTAGTGGCTATCAAGTGAATGAGGTCACATCGCTTACTAAACAGCTTCCTAGCGTGAACGTGCTGTTTGTTCTTGAACCGATTATTACCTATAGCGATGGTGATATAAGGCTCATTCGAGATTGGGTACAAAAGGGAAACATATTAATTGTCAGTGGCGCACCTTTTACTGTGAATGATCTCCTAAAACCGTACGAGATTTCGTTGGGCTATCCGGCTATCGAAACCGACAAGATTGCTTCTGCCGCACCAACTTTACTGCGTCCCAGTTTCGATGCTGCCTCTGTGGAAGTAGGGTACTCGATTAGGACTGAACGGGTTGATGCCGTTCCACATCTCTTCATCGGTAATGTACCGATCTTAATGTCAATGCCAGAAAGAAAAGGGCTGGTGTGGGTTTCCGCTGCACCGGTGCCTTTCACTAATCGAGGTATTCAGGATGACGGCAACGCTAAAATTATTGCGAACATGTTATCGACCGTGTCCGCACATGCATCTATTGGCTTTGATGAGGCAGCACATGGTTATGGTGATGACACCGCTCTGGACTTCAATGGCTGGTTATTCACCACACCTCCCGGTTGGGGTATATTGCTGAGTGTCGCGATCACGCTGCTTTACATTTCTTTACGGGGCAGACGTTTTGGGCGCCCGATTCCCTTGCCTGATGATCGCCTTCGCCGGGAATCCGGTGAATATATTCAGGCGATGGCAACCTTATTC
>JACDGI010000264.1 GCA_013821665.1 Anaerolineae bacterium | reverse complement strand
AGGGAGAATTGCGTAATCAAGGCTAATTCATCTCAACCATCTGAGGGAGACTTCATCGCTCCTAGTTCCAAAATCGATACTCGCATTTTGGAAAATGAGGGAGAAAAGGGTACCTGAGTAGTTACGATTTCCCGCCGAAATGGCAGGCGGATGTGAGGGAACGTGCCGCCGAAGTGTCATTTTGTGTCGGCGGGAAGCCCGGCTATTGCCGCTGAAATGACACAAATGCAGCGGATGGCTCGGCTATTGCCACCGCCGTGCAATTTGCAGTTACAAGATACACGTTTCAAGCTACAAGTCAGATCAATTGGCGGCGGCGGCGGCAGTGGACTGCCATTTGTATTTGAGATTCAAGACGTTCCTTCCGTGATCGCAAATCGGTTTATTTCCTCTTCTATTTTAGAACATAAGTTCATTCATTGTCAATGGGATTCGGTTCGAGTTTTCAAACTTAAAAGACGCAAATACATCTTCATGATTTGGGATTCGATAAGGGCGAATTGTTGTGCCGCGTAGCTTAGTATGTTATCGAAAGTTTGCCGGAGGATAAACCCTCCGGCAAGATGAATAAAGCCCCGTAAACGGGACTCGGAAACCGTTTAGTAACCCATTGGGCAAATCGTAAACGCGGACGACCCACTACCCAGATGTTAGGTGACATAGGGTTGGATAAAGTGTAGCAATAGTAGGTTCGTGTGGTGATGTTGATTTAACCTAACGTCGTTTAAGACTTTTGGTCGTAGGTTTTGGTTATCAACAGCGGAGGCAGGATTATGGTGATTTACTAATTGGAATGGTATTTAGCCAACGGATGAGGCAGGCCTCATCCCTACACTAATTCACTTGGTCGAAGGCAAAATTATCGACCATTGATTACCACTTTAATATGTAAAAGACCATAATCCTGCCCCTACGAAAATTGTGTTTTATGGTTTATCGGTGTCGATATCAATCGACATTACTTAACATATACCCCATTCCTAAGAAAATCCAAGATATACGCGCGATTTGCTCGTTGGAGCCACCCTGTTAAATATGAATTACTTTTGTTCTTCGGGTGGTTTGATGGTTTTGAAGCTGCGATAGAGTGAATAATCGTAGAGGAGTTTCAAGCCACCTGCCAAGAAAAACGGTACACTCAGCAGTCCTGCGCCTAGTAAGCTGCCGGTTATCAGTGGCGAAAACATGGCTCCGACGGTTCGTGCAATGCCCGTAACACCTGCCGCAGCCGCCCGTTCATCGGGACTAACAACTGCTACCACATAAGACTGGCGCGTCGGCACGTCCATCTGCGAAATACTGAAGCGCAGCAACAGCATAATAATCGCCAATGGCAAATTCGGCATGAGTGGAACCAATATCAGCAAAATATTCGATGGCACATGCGTGTAAACCATCGTGTTAATCAGGCCGAAGCGGGCTGCCATCCGTGCAGCAGCCAGCGCAGAAAGCCCCGCAAAAATATTTGCGCCGAAAAAGATCGCGCCAATCACTGCCGTATCGACACCGAAGCGCGTAAAGAACCAATAAGCGACCAAACTCTGTACGATTAAACCACCACCAAACGCATCCAGAGCGAAGAGCGCCGAAAGCTGTAAGACGATACCGCGTGATTTTTCTAAGCCTAAGCGACTGGTCGTCGAAACAGGTTTTTGTGGAGTCTCGATCACAGTCGTAATGCGATTAAAAATGACGACGAGCAGCGCACCGAGCAAGGCGTACATCACTAAGATCACGCGAAAACTGGTCAAGGGAGAGACACCATTTGATTGCAGCAACTGGGCTAAGCCACCACCAATCAACGCACCAAGAGCCGTGGCAACAGAGCCGCTGAGGTTATACCATGCAAATACGGCTGTGCGTTGATTGTCAGGAATGATTTGCGACAGTCCTGCTTGCTCAATCGACAAAAATGGCCCAACCTCATTGCCACTGGGACTAATCGTGCCGATGATGGCAGCTAAGGTTAGAACGATGAAGTTGCCACTAAACGCAAATGCGACACCGGCTATGATCATTAAGACACCGCCGACGATAAGCATTCGCCGCCTACCCATACGATCCGCGCGGGTGGTGATCCATAACGAGATGGCTGCATCACCGGCTAAAGTGAGTGAAAGCAGTATACCGACCTGACTGTCGCTAAAGCCAACCTGCGTCAAGTACAGCACCAAAATGACCGAGACCAAACCAAACGCGAAAAGTCGAACCGATCGTGTGCTAAAAAGTAAGCGACCATCACGCGTTAAAGAGCGTAAAGCCTGTGCTTCAGGAAGTTGGAGGATCATGTTAAGCCATTTCAAATAATTTTCGAGTGTGTGAGACTTAATCATATCCAGTGTTCAGCATTCTGTCCTTAAAACCACGACATATTATCTTCAGCTTTAATCTCGACAGTTCGATTGTATTTCCTATCGTGAGATGAGTATTGGTATACAGGCTGACAAGGGTGTGGCATAATCCCTGTTCTAATGTGGTTATATTTCTCATCGGTGAGTTGGAAATAAAAGATGAAACAGCAAATCGCTGATTGGAACAAGCGTATCCGTTGGAACGAGCTGAACGAACAAGTGGCTTGGGTGGTTGAACAAGGCATTGCTATTCAACAGATACCCGCCCCCACATTCTCGGAAAAAGTACGGGCTGAATATGTCGCCAACCAATTCAAACAATTCGGCCTTCAACAGATCAAGATCGACGAAGTTTATAACGTCATTGGTTTGATGCAAGGTAAACAACCACAGCAATCAGGCATTATGGTTTCCGCTCATACCGATACCGTTTTCAATGCTGATACCGATTTGACTATACGCAAAGATAAAGATCTGATTTATGGGCCGGGATTAGGTGATAACAGTGTGGGTGTGTCCGGCATGTTGGGACTGATCGCCATACTGCAAAAGCTCAATATCAAACCGACTTATGACGTGTGGTTCGTGGCAAATACACGCGAAGAAGGCTTAGGCGATTTAGGTGGTATGAAAGCTGTTTTCGAGCAACTGCGCCAGCACATCCAATATGTCATCAACCTTGAGGGGATGGCTTACGGTCACGTCTACCATGCAGGTATCGCCGTGCGCCGATTACACATTACCGCCCAAGCAGAAGGTGGACACAGTTGGCTGAATTTCGGACGCACGAGCGCAATTCACAGCATCATGGAACTTGGCGCACAAATAACGCACCTGAGGCCATCCGAATCACCACGTACAACTTTCAATATTGGCATCATCGAAGGCGGTCAGAGTATCAATACGATTGCAGCCGAGGCCGGACTGTGGTTGGATTTACGCTCGGAAGAAAGCGCGGCCTTAGCCCGTTTCGAACGAGAAGTCCGCAAATTGGTGGAGGCGGCAGCGAAACCGAACCTCACGTTTAAAATCGAGGTTGTTGGTGATCGCCCCGCTGGTTCCATTCCAACATCGCATGAGCTGGTACAAGCAGCACTGGCCGCATTGGAACAAACGGGTGTCAAAGGCACACTCGAAAACGGAAGCACTGATGCCAATGTGCCGTTAGCGGCGGGCTGCCCTGCCGTTACTATCGGCATCACACGAGGCGGTAATGCCCACCGTAGTGATGAGTATATTGAAGTGTCGCCAGTCGCCAGCGGCATGCGCCAATTATTGCTGCTCACACTGGCAGCCAGTAATACGTGAAATACTGTGATTGCAGATTAGATTTATGAATCATCCTCTCCCCTAAATCCCCTCTCCGCTACGCAGCGAGGGGACTTCAAAACCGAACCTTTTAAATCTAGGGTGTGATCAGAAGATAGGAACTAGCAATCAGTGTATGAAATATCTATCAATTCAATCGAGCATGTTGGCATATAATTCGATTAATCGATGTGCCAACTTGAGATAATCTTCTGAAAGTAACCGCGATGACATCCATTAATGTTCTCGTAGCTGTCCGCCGTGAAAATGCCAGCCGCTATTACAAGGGTTTATCCAGCCAACAGAATTTTCAGACTGAGATTGTGTCGGCCATCCAAGATGTGCTGGATGCTTTAGCCAATACCGACAAACATATTGATGTCCTCATTCTGGATAACGGCTTGGGGTCTATCTACGAGTTGATTGATGAAGTGCGGCTGACGCATCCACGTCTATTCATTGTGCTGGTGGACGAAGAAGCCGATTTCGGTACGCCGGGTCAGGCCGACGAATTGAGTACTAATCCGTTTAGTGATAACGACCTCATCAAACGTATTACGCGTCTGATGTCGGATCGCAAATTGGAAACGCTGCGTGCCGACAGTCTGCCCGCAGTGCGCCAATTCGCCAAAGAATTACGCAATGCGGTGGGTGAATTCGGTAAGCTGCAAACAGCCGTTACAGTGTGCAAAAGCCTCGGTTACGATTATGTGGCTTTTTACCGGTTGGAAAACCCTGAAACGTTGAGCATGACACTGCGTGCACAAGATGGCCCTCCCCCGATTCAATCGATTGCGCCTAAGACAACCTCACCCAATGATTTGATGACATGGAGTTTGACACACGAACAAAGCCGGATTGCAGCGCAACAAGACACACCTAATCATCCATTGGTTGCGAAAGGTCGTCTAGGCGCGGTTGCCAGTGTGCCGGTTCTGTTTAGTGGGCATCGCTATGGCGTTTTGGCGGCCTTTCGTGACCAACCCGGAACGATCAGCCAAGATGACATTATGATGCTGGAGCTGATTACCGCCCAGTTGGGTTCGACTATTACCAAAGAACTGAGTGGTTAAGTAGGTTAACGAAAGTAACAAGCCAACCCCTACCCTAACCCTCCCCCGTATACATTTACGAGACGACACTTTTGTGAACATGAGAGAAAACCGGAATGGTCTGAGACCATTCCCTACAAGAACACAAAGCGCAAAATCGAAAAGTGTCGTCTCCTGAACCCGTGTACAAGGGAGGGAACCACACCAATACAATGGTTTATCAGCTCACAACTTTCGAGAAGTCACTCTGTATCCAAATATCAAGATTACAGTTTTTGCAAAGCGGCCTCAAAACGATCAATTTCTTCGTGGGTGTTGTAATGGGCTAAGCCCACGCGCACCATCCCTTGTTCGCTGCGTCCCAAACGCGCCATAATCTCGACCGCGTAATAATTACCATCCCACACGAAAATAGAATGACTAGCCAAGTGCTCCGCAATTTGCTGGGGTGTATGCCCTTCTAAGGTAAAGATGACTGTCGGCACACGGTCATGAAAGCGTGTTGGGTCGGTAATTCCTGCAATGGTCGCACCGGGTCGCCGTTGAATAACTTCGATCAAGTGGGTCACGAGTTCACGTTCGTATGCGCCAGCCGCCGTCATACCCGTTTTGAGTGCTAAACGACGGCCTGAAAATTGGGGGAATTGACTCGCGTATTCTGAACCAAAATCCGTGCCTAAGCCCGTAATGTAGTCGATACATGCACCGACAGCGGCGATGGTTTCAAAACTCGGTGTACCTGTTTCCCAGCGATAGGGCGGTTTATCTTTTGAAGGACGTACTTTATAGACAGGCAGTGAGGCGAGCAGATCATATCTACCCCACAAGACACCAATATGTGGGCCAAAATATTTATAGGCCGAGCATAAGAGGAAATCACAGCCGATGGCCTGTACATCAAGGGGTACGTGTGGGGCGCTTTGCACGGCATCCACTACATAGAGGGCTTTCGCGGCATGTGCCATCTGTCCAATCTGGGCAACGGGATTAATCGTGCCGACTGCGTTCGAGGCGTGGACTGTGGCGACGATCTTGGTGCGGTCGGTCAAGGCGGCTTCGAGCGAGTCTAAATCCAGCGTACAATCGCGGGTGTTTATATCGACCCAACGCACGACCAATCCATAATCTTCGGCGATACGCAGCCACGGGGCGACGTTGCCATCATGATCCATACGTGTGAGAACAATTTCATCACCGGCTTTCAGTGTCTTCGCTAATGCGCGACTTAAGCTGAAGTTGAGGGTGGTCATATTAGCACCGAACACAATTTCGGATGGACTGGGCGCATTCAAAAAATCGGCAACTTTCTCGCGAACGGACTGCACCATCGCATCGGTCTTTTTGCTGGTGGCAAATCCACCACCCGAATTGGCATTCATATGGAGATAGTAATCCGATACTGCGTCAATCACCCGCTGAGGCACTTGCGTTCCTGCCGGATTATCAAAGAAAATGGGTTCAGCCGAATTCAACATCGGAAATTGTGCGCGAACATGTGCCACATCAAACGCCATAATCATCCCCTTATTTATCAAATAAACGCTAATCATAACGGCTAACTGGAAAAGGGGCGAAGGCCAATATAATCCAGACAGTCCTAGGTGGTCTCACTTCTCGTAACGGGAGGAGTTGCTGTATACTCCTAGCTATAGATTGCTGTTATTTGAGTTCACAATCCGCTAACCAAATGAGTTCAATTGTGCAAAACGATCTTCAAAGTTTGATTACACAAAACCGCTTATTGACCGAAGAAGTCAAGCGTCGTATCGACCAACTCGGCGCGATTAACGCGGTTGCAGCCACGGTCAGCCAAACGCTTGACCTCGACAAAACCCTGAAAACCGCTTTAGAAGCCGTGTTGAATGTGGTGGGGGCGGAAGCCGGTGGCATTAGCCTGATTGATGAAAAAGCCGACGAGGTTATTTTACGGGCACAACAAGGTTGGCCGGATAATTTTACCGACCCGCCGATGCGCATTCCACTGGGCAAAGGCATGTCCGGCAAAGTTATTTCCACGAATGACATTGTGGTGGACAATGACTTTAATGAAACCGATGTGTTGGCGGTGCCGCGCTTCCACGACGAAAAGTTTCGCTCAATTGTTATGGGTCCGATGCACGCACGCAATAAAATCATCGGCATTTTGAGCCTGATGAGCAATAAGCCGAACAGCTTTACCGAAGAACTGATCAACGTATTACGAGCCATCGCCGATACGGTTGGCGTGGCTATCGACAATGCCCATTTGTACGAAACTACATCCGAACACGAAAAACAACTGAATGCCGTTTTGCAATCGACAACCGATGGGATGATCGCGACTGATCAATCGGGCTGTATTAGCATGATTAACCATGCGGCAGAAAACCTTTTTGATGTCGATGCCCGTAAGCTCATTGGAACGCCGCTGCGTGATGCGCCAATCCATGCCAAGATACGCGAATCGCTACTGTATGCGCTGTCATCGCATCCTAAAGAGAACAAAACATTCCAAACATCACTTGAGAATGGACGTGTGCTTTCGAGCATTGTTTCGCCAGTTTATATCGATAGTCAGGTCGAGAAAAACGGTGAGCATGATGGGTGGATGATCGTGCTGCGGGATGTATCACACCTACGCGAATCCGAAGTACGGCGGGCTGAGTTCATGCGGGCAGCAGCCCATGATATGAAAAATCCATTGGGTGTGGCGTTAAGCGCCATGCACATGTTGCAGGATTATTATGGCAACTCTGATCCGACGGCAATGGAAATTACGCGGCTGGCGCTCAATGGCATCAACCGTCTTCAGTCGCTGATCAATGACCTGCTAAATCTTGAGCAAATCGAAAGTGGATTGGGCATTACCAAGGGTGAATTCAATCTGGGCGACATGCTGCGCGAACTTTTTGAAGAAATGAAGCCCATTCTTATCGAGAAAAAGCTCACTTATAAGCTCGATATCGCTGAAAACATCCCGAATATTCCGGGCGATCAAAAGTGGGTTCGACGCGCTATCCTCAATTACGTCGATAACGCGGCCAAATACATCAATGATGGTGGGGAAATCAAAGTCAAGGCATTTATGGTGGACAATCTGGTTCACATTGAAGTGATTGATAATGGGCCGGGCATTGCCGTCGAGTTGCAACCCCGTTTATTTGAGCGCTTTTATCGTGCGACCAGCGACAAAATTCAGGGTACGGGTTTAGTGTTAGCCATTGTTAAATCGGTGGCTGAATTACATGGTGGTGGGGTTTATGTACGGAGCCAACCGGGGAATGGCAGCACCTTTGGTATGACACTTTCGACAAAAGGGCTTGAGGACTAAGGGTTGCTCGTGAAGAAGCAGCCATAAAATTAAGCTCGGAATACCGGACGGCAAGAATGCCGTCCCTACAGAAGATATTCGATTGTGGGGCGCACGACTAAGTTTATCGTGCGCCTTTATTATTCATAATTGAAAATTCAGCGCTAACCGGATTGTACAGCGGCGCGAACCTGCCCTGCCAGATGACCAAACTCGTCGCCATATGAATCTTCAATGCGGCGAGGACGAGGCAGATTAACCGGAATATCGGCGACGATTTGGCCGGGGCGACGGCTAAACACGAGAATACGATCTGCTAAAAGAACGGCCTCATCAATATTGTGCGTCACCATGATGACGGTCTGATGCAGCGATGACCACATTTGCATAAGATCAATGCTGATTTGTTCCCGCGTAAAAGCATCCAAGGCACCAAAGGGTTCATCGAGTAATAATAACTGTGGCTGCTGGATGAGCACACGTCCGAGTGCCACGCGCTGCGCCATGCCACCGGATAATTCACCGGGATAGGCTTCGGCAAACTCGGCACCGAGACCTAATCCCGGCAGCATTTGTCGGGCAGTATTCAAACGCTGTCGTTTTTCAACGCCCACTAATTCCAGAGGCAGCGCGATATTCTCGATGACCGTGCGCCAAGGCATGAGATTCGCATCCTGAAACATGATGCCGACCTGCCGCGATGGTTGCAGAATGCGTTCTTTATCCAAATAAGCGCCACCGTCTGTGGCTGCCTGCAAGCCAGCCAACACGCGAATGAGTGTACTTTTGCCACAGCCGCTGGGGCCAAGCAAACAGACAAATGAAGCGGGTACAACTTTAAATGAGATTGGCCCAAGCGCCGGAAGGTCACCCCCATCCGGCGCTTGGTAGCCTACACTCAAATCAACGACTGAAAGTCCTACACCCATATCACTTGCTTTCAGGTGGCAAAAAGTCGTTGGTAAAGGCTTTTTCGACATCAATCGGCGTGGTAACAAACTTCATATCTGTCAGCACTTTTTGAGTTACATCCCATGATGTTTTATCGGCCAAGCCCAGATGATCGGCATCCCAAAGATCAATCGTGTTGAGCAGAACCTCAAACTGAACGAGCGTCGCAGCATCAAATTTTGCCGAGAGGGTTTTCAGTAAGGCGGCACGGCTGTCGGTAATAGCAGCGCGATCAGGATTGGTCGCCAAGAATTTGTCCTGCGCGGCAGCGGCATCTTGCAAAGCTACTTTGAGGTCATCGGTAATGGTTAGGTTATCGACGTATTTGAGGCTAGCCAGATAAGCGGCGGCGGGATTATTAATGGACGCACGCAAACCCGCGTCAAAAGCCTTCACGACATCTTTAACCAGTTGCGGATTATCCTTGATTGTCTGTTCGTTGGTCATGATGCCGTTGGACACCATATCGACACTATCGGAGACGGCGAACACCTTAACCGTTTTGATGCCATTGCAATTGCCAGCATCGGCACGCTGCTGAATTTGAAGCGGTTCGTTATTGATGTAGACAACAGCCGCTTCTACAGCACCGACACAAAATACATCTGGGGCGTTATAACCAATTTCCTGTAAGTCGATGTCACTTTCGGTCATATCATTGGCTGTGAGCAGCGCGGTCAATGCGTTGTAGCTTGCGCCAAAACGACCGGGGATACCGACTTTATGGCCTTTTAGGTCTTTGACGGATTGAATTCCGCTTTTATCTGAAACAACGATGCCCACAGGATATTTCTGAAACCATTCGTAGAC
>JACDGI010001023.1 GCA_013821665.1 Anaerolineae bacterium | reverse complement strand
CATTAGTGCTGATGTCGCCATTTGATTGGGTGCGACATCCAGCGATGCTGCTTAAAGCCATTCATGAATACAAAGCGACTCTATGTTGGTTGCCAAATTTTGCTTATAACCACCTTGCACGAACAGTACGGCAGCGGGATAGTGAAGGACTCGATCTCACGAGTATACAGGCGTTTATCAACTGCTCGGAACCTGTTCGCAATGATAGTCATGCGCTGTTTGCGGAGCGATTTGCTGCCAATGGTATCACTATGAATCAGATTAGCGTGAGTTATGCGATGGCGGAGAATACATTTGCCGTGACGCAAACACCCGTTGGAGAAGCTCCTAATGTCGATAGTGTCAATCGGCTGATACTTCAGCAGGAGTTGAAAGCTATACTTAGTGCGAATGAAGCAGAGGCGGAAAAAATCGTTTCGTGCGGCAAGCCGATCAATGGTGTGTCGGTAAAGGTGGTGAACGAATCTGGACAATTACTATCCGAGCGACAGGTTGGGGAAATTTTAGTTAAAAGCGATTGTATGCTGACAAGTTACTATAAGCGTGATGATTTACAACCGTTTGATTCTGAGGGTTGGTACCGTACAGGCGATAAAGGTTATGTGGCAGACGGCGAGGTTTATATCGTCGGACGCAGCAAAGATTTAATTATCAATGCAGGAAAGAATGTTTATCCGCAAGATATTGAGGCGATTGTCAATTCGGTGACGGGTGTGCATCCGGGGCGAGCGGTGGCTTTTGGTGTGCCAGACGAGCGCGAAGGGACAGAATTGATTGCAGTCGTAGCCGAGGTTGATTCGAGTGAACCTGCGGTGCGTAAGCAAATTATGCAGGCTATCCGGCAACAGGTGGCGCGACAAAGTGACATCACCTTGAACTTCGTCACTTTGGTGGATAAGGGCTGGCTTATCAAGACTTCTAGCGGCAAAATTGCGCGTGGCAAAAACCGCGAGAAATGGTTAAGCGAGCGTCAATCAGAGTAGAGATAAAATGCCTTATCCGGTAACGATACACTTGACAACTATTCACAATTGAAACGATGAAAGTGCTTTCCTCTATGAAATGGCTTTTTTGCTCTGTGGCGATTATCATCGCAGTGGTAGTGTTGCGTCCTCAACAAGAGCCTTTCCCACTAGTGCCGGTGCAAGTGTTCCCCCAAACAACGGCTTATGAGGCGGCGGTTGTGTATGCTGGCCCCAGCGACACCTACAAACAACTCAGCAAACTCAATCCCGGTTTGCCAATTACGATTACCGAGCGCAATCATACGGGCATGTGGGTGCATATTGCTCGAAAGATTGAGGATGGAAGTGTGGTGCAAGACGGATGGGTTCTGTCGGCGTTTCTAAACCGTGATGCCAGCTTGCATTTCGGTGATTTGCCTATCAATACGTTTTTAGCAGACGCCGATCCAACCACAGTCAACAGCAAGTCGTTAGCCAGTTTATACGCTGTGCCTATTATTCCGGCAATTAGTGACACGATGGTGAAAGTATTCCAACAGGGGCAGCAGTTAGGGAACTTCAACAATGTCATCACCAAAGTGGGCGACAGCTTGGTCGCAGATGTTCAATATTTAACACCGATGAGCAACAGCCGACGCGAACTTGGGCCGTATGATTATCTGA
The DNA here is from genome assembly GCA_013821665.1 of Anaerolineae bacterium. Lineage (GTDB taxonomy): Bacteria > Chloroflexota > Anaerolineae > Aggregatilineales > Phototrophicaceae > CFX2. The sequence continues at coordinate 428 of JACDGI010001023.1, read as the reverse complement.
CTGACACGGTCAAGTATTATGGGGCATCCATGTCAATGGCTACAGACAGTGTTGCAGCCCGACTTGGCATGAGCACTTACGGCATCTTCGATCCATTTTGGGCGGATAAAACCAAATGTAAACCGGCGGAAGTGCCGCTTGACTGTGAATACCGCATCAAAAAGCCCAGTATAGCATTCATTATGTTTGGGCCGAATGATGTTCGCAGCATGACCGAAGATAAATATGCTGGACAGATGCGACAAATTATCGAAGACAGCTTAAAACAGGGTGTCATTCCGGTCATTTCAACGTTCAGCGCACATCCCGACGAAGAGTATTTCTGGCAGTCAATTAACTTTAATCTACAATTGGTTTCGTTGGCACAGGAGTATCAAATTCCGTTGATTAATTTATGGTCGGCAGCGCGAGTGTTACCAGAATACGGC
>JACDGI010001022.1 GCA_013821665.1 Anaerolineae bacterium | reverse complement strand
GAGGCTTTCTTATGGAAAAACCAGTCGGGTTGAATGCGGCTCCGCCCATCCTGCGACCCTCGACTACCAAACGGACCCGGCGGCTCGAAATGATTTTCGGGCGCGATTGGAAGATTGCGACGTTTTTCATTATGCCACTGGTTATCATCATGGCGGGGTTGATTCTGTGGCCGTTCATCAACGCGATTTTGCTGAGTTTGACGACGCGTTCGGTGGTGACGCGTACAGAACAATATGTCGGTTTAAAGAATTACGCCAATTTATTACATGATAGTGATTTTTTGAGTGCGGTTGGCAACACACTTGTTTTTACACTCGCCTCGCTAGCGGTTAAGTTTGTGGTGGGCATGGGCATCGCGCTATTGCTCAACAGCAAACTGCTGTTCCGCAATGTTTTAACCGGACTGATGCTCCTGCCATGGATCGTGCCAGAGGTTGTGACAGCCTTAACATGGCGCAGTATCTACGACCCGATTTTCGGCGGCTTGAACCCGATTTTGCTGCAACTGGGAATCATCCACCGTCCGGTGGCATGGCTGGCGGAACCCGGCTTGGCGATGGCGAGTGTGATCGCCGTAAATGTGTGGAAGGGCATTCCTTTCTATACGATTTTGCTGCTAGCGGGACTAAAAGCCATTGAGCGTGAACAACACGAAGCGGCGGAAGTGGATGGCGCGAGTGTTGTCCAACGCTTTAGGCATATCACGCTGCCGGGGCTGCGGTATGTGATTATCGTCACGGTATTGCTGTCCTTTATCTCGACCTTTAATACTTTCGGCCTCGTTTATTTGATGACAGGTGGTGGGCCGGGGGGCGCGACACGCTTATTCTCGATTTTGGCTTATGAGAAGGCCATCATCGGTTTGCGCTTTGGGCCGGGCGCGGCGACGGCTTTCGCGATGGCCCCGATTATGGCGGTTATCATTTTTATACTGGCGCGGGTGATGAATCCCGATCAGTCTGTCCAAATCGCCAAACCTAAGAATATTTTTAACCGCTTGTCGGGGTGGATTGGTCACGGCTTTTCGTTGGTACTCGACGTCATTTTTTGGCCTGCCGAGCAGCTTTCGAAATTATTTGAGCGCATCTCCAAAGCGGTTATTCCGGTAGATAAAGCCGGACGTTCGCGCCTGAGCCGAACGCAGCGTGAGCGAGTAGGGCTGGGCACGCGTATGGTGCTGCTTTTGCCCATGTTGATCTTCGTGCTGTTTCCGTTTTACTGGATATTTATCACCTCCTTTAAAACTGATCTGCAAATTCAGCGCTTCACCTCGATTTATTGGCCGCAGCCGTGGACATTTGACCAATATCAATCGCTTATCAACAACACACCCTTCTTAATATGGTTCCGCAATACAGTGATTGTGGCGGTCAGCAGCACGGCGATTTCGGTATTGGTGGCGGCTTTGGCGGCGTATGCGTTGGCGCGTTTGAAATTTACTGGCGGACGGTTGCTGACGACGCTGCTCTTGGTGAGCTATTTACTACCTGGTTCGCTGTTGTTTATCCCGCTGTATCGTATTTTGACTGATCTCCATATCATCAACAGTTACGCTGCCTTGATCGCGACCTATCCGACCTTTCTGATTCCGTTTGCGACGTGGGTGATGTTGGGTTACTTCCGCTCGATTCCGGTGGAGTTGGAAGAAGCGGCCTTGATCGACGGCGCGAACCGTTTGACAGCCTTCTGGCGGATTACGCTGCCTTTGGCTGCACCGGCGCTACTGTCGGTGACTTTGTTCGCTTTCACCAACGCATGGAACGAGTTTTTGTTCGCCTTCGTGTTTATTACCAGCGATAACCTCAAGACGCTGCCCGTCGGTTTGCAACTGCTGGTCTTCGGGGATATTTATCCCTGGGGGAGGTTGATGGCGGCCTCATTGTTGATGGCAATTCCGGTGGTGTGTGTCTACATCTATGCCCAACGTTACCTTGTTGAAGGGATTACGGCAGGCAGTGTGAAGGGATAAGGATGTAACGCATATTGCAGTTTTTGCTGCACGATTTGCAGAAAGCGTGTAACTACTCAGGTAGGGAGAAAAGGAGCAGCATGAAGG
>JACDGI010001021.1 GCA_013821665.1 Anaerolineae bacterium | reverse complement strand
GCTTGGGGCATCCGTTGAAGCACTCTGGCGTGGCCTGAACAGCGTCTTACAACCTTCGCGATACAGTCCACGTCTTTTATTAATACAGAAATGTACTCACAAGAAGCGATTTTCACGTTCGTGTGCCTACGCACATATCCATACAATGATCACCTTACGGAAGGGATTGAAAAATGACAATTGGTCAGACAGGGGCAAAATTGCAAAGCGATCATTAAGAAAACACCCTTCGGCAGGTAATTGTTGACTACCAAAAGTATGTCAATGCCGAGATGCACAAGGCTATTCTTCTCTGTTCACAGAGGACAGCGTCTGGATGCCACTCAACGCGCCGGATCGACTCGGTGTCGTTGAGGTATTTAATGCACAGTCAGCAACCTTTACGAAAATGCGTTTGAATATCGTACTGACCCCAACTGAGATACGCACACTCAGCTAGGAATGGGGCTTAGTAATCTGTTCTGTTCTTGGAACAGCGACTCCAAAAGCTGAGGGAGAGAAGCTAGACATCCTCTTCCGCGCAGTCTTTCTCATGGCGCAACAAACCGATAGTGGCTGGCGCATCGCTCGCCAGATGTGGAACAACAAACCCAAATAAGTTACGCCAATCTCAGTCGGCTGATGATCCGTTAGCGGGTATCCGCCGTCACTCATCATAATCGATTCAATAAGGAGATGATCATGTATGGAACCGTCGCTTATTTACAGACCCAGCCCGGAGCGGAAGCCAATCTTTTAGAACAATTTCGTGCAAAACTACCCGGACTTGTTACCAGTTATCTCTTTCGAATGGATGCAGCTTCTAACACCTACTATGCGGTAGTCATGTTTGAAAACAAAACGGCGTATGTTGCCAATGCTAATAGTCCTGAACAACATACCCGTTATGAAGCGATGAGGAAATTGCTTACAGCCGAGCCGGAATGGCACGACGGCGAAGTTATCCATAATATGGCTTACGGTTTATAAAGGTCATTATTGACATTTAATCCGTAACTTCTGAACTATCCATTCTGTAGCATTCACTAAACTATACAGGAGTGAGATTACTCCTGATAAGGTCAAATCGGTTAGCAAGAAGCCTAGCTCTGATGCTAGGCTTTTAGTATATATTTAATGACAAATAAGTCGTTATAACACTGATTTACACGACCTGTTTTGAGACTGAAAATTGAGGTATTTCCAAGCCATTTCTATCAACGTGTGATGGTAACAATGCTTAAGGAATTGGTAGAGTAGACTATAATTGAATATCATCTCCCCTACTATTAGGTCAAAACCTTATGGATGCTGTTCGCGACCTCAAAACGCTAAATGCTGAAGAATTGATGTGTTACGCCACCGAGTTAGAACAAAAAGTTGTTGCTTTCAAGGATTCAGAGGCAGAGATGCGTCAAGTCTATAACCAGCTTGAAACTCAGGTAAATGAGCAGACGGCAAACATGGAACAGTTAAATCAAGCTCTGGCTCAAGAGGTGGTTGAACGCATTCAAGCGGAAAAATTGCTGCTGGAGGAACGTCACTTACTTCATAGCCTCATGGACAATATCCCTGACACCATTTATTTCAAAGATACGGCTTCTCGTTTTACCCGTATCAATCAGGCACAAGCGCATATGCTCGGTGTCAACCATCCCAATGATGCCCTGGGTAAAACCGATGCCGATTTTCAAGTCCCAGAATTGGCGAAAAGTTTCAGGATGGAAGAAGAGGCCATCATTGCCTTTGGACAATCGGTGGTCAATCGGGAGGAGTTTAATCCCACACCGGATGGTACACCGCGTTGGCTTTCTACTACAAAAATGCCGATCAAAGATAAGGATGGGCAAGTCACTGGCATCGTCGGCATTTCGCGGGACATTACTGAACGGAAACAGGTGGAAAATGCCCTACGCGAGAGCCAAGACAAACTGCAAACGATTTTTAAACTGCTGCCTGTAGGTGCATCGCTGATTGACCAGGATAAGCGCCTTGTCCAGATGAATCTTGCCCTTGAGAAAATAATGGATATGAACTTGGACGATCTCATGAAGGGCAAATACCAGTCGCGTCAGTAC
>JACDGI010000263.1 GCA_013821665.1 Anaerolineae bacterium | reverse complement strand
CTGCTTTTATCAAGAAAAACACTTCCACCATTTAGTGTGGTGCTACCTAAGAAATACCAACATCTAATTTTAGAACAAAAAGGCTACAATAGTCAAGCGTGTTTGGTTCGAGTTTTCAAACCTACGTCAGGCCGTTATTGAGCTTATCCATAACTGACTTTATGTATTGTTTTGTTCCAAATCCAATTTACGGTTCTATGTTTGATTATTCCTTAGTGCGCCACCCCATTTCTAACCAACTCTATACCTTAAACTTGGCGTTCTTGGCGGTTTAATAGTATTTCTCTTCTTTGCGTTAAGTTTTTGCATTTTCGGCGGCATAAATGACATAAACGACACAAAACGAAAGATTACATTTGTCCATGTTGTCCATATACCATAGGGGGTATACAATATCCCTGAAAATTGGATTGATATGAGGCGTTTTGTCTCTAGTTTTTGAGGAGAAATAGAATGGAACGTAAAACTTTTCAAGTACCGAACATTGGTTGTGATGGCTGCGTCCGCACCATTAAAACCGAAGTCAGCCAGATTAGCGGTGTCAAGCAGGTTGATGGTGTAGTCGATACCAAAACCGTCACCGTCGAATGGGATACGCCCGCGACGTGGCAGCAAATCGAGTCGACTCTCAAAGAGATCGAATATCCGCCAGCAACGCTCATTACACTGTAATCAGGTTACAAAAAGGGCGCAAACTAGCGCCCTTTACAACCCGATTGCTTTTCGTATGGCACCGTCGAGTGCTAACGTTGGCACTCTGCCGAACCCCTTATAAACAACCGTACCGTCTGTCTTCATAATCACAAAAATGGGTTGACCATGCAACCCTAGCGAATTAAAGAGATCCTTACCATCAGTATCGACATTCAAAGTCTCAAAAGTCATCTGCTGGCTGTAACGGGCCGCGAGCTTATCTACGATAGGGATCATGACCATGCAATTTGGGCATTCATCTGAAAAGAAATGAATAAAGGTGAGGTTATCCTTGGCTACAGGAATGATCGCCGCTGGTTCGCTCGGCACACTGGCGCATGATGCCAACATCATAACGACCAACAACATCAGCGCCGGAAAACCGCGTTTGAACATCGCTGTTTTAATCCTCGTCCGTCTCACCATCAATGATGTCATACACCGCATCCAGCAAATCATCCGCACTTTCAAGCGCGGCAAGTCCCGCTTCATCCTTCGATTGCATCAGAGCTGCTGCCGCCTCTAAAAGCTTCCCTGCTGCCTGTGCCACCAGTGAAGACACATCCTGATACTCATGATCCGCAATCAGGTTATCAATAATGCTTACTGCCTCACGCGTCGTGGCGAGTGCTTGCTCCAACCGTTTGCTCGCTTCGCTTGATGTATTAATCATGGTTTGCCTCACGCAATTGTAAAAATGCTCCGGCTATCTTTGCACATCCACTCCTATAACACCAGAGTATTTCATGATCTCTCACTTTCAGGCTAGACAACCTTACCGCTGTTGGTTGAAGCTCACAACATACCAATCAAGCAACTCCAGTATGAATTTCGCATTAGTCTTGGGAAAATGCTTAGAGAAGGCCGTTTCATAAACGTTGTAGCCTGTATGACATCAAATAAAGTTGAGGCATGTTTATGATGGTGGAAAACAAGGCGGCCCTCCAACAAAAAGCAATGGAAATGTACGCCATTTTTTTGAAAACGTATGGCGAACGTTCGCTCAAACCACCCCGACGTGACGCGATGACCGAACTCATCATGACGATCCTATCGCACCGGACAACCAACGCGAATGAAAAACTGGCCTTCACCCGTATGTGGGAACATTATGGTTCATGGGAGGCAATCCGTGATGCGGATATGGCTGAACTCACCGCTTTGATTGCACCATCAAACTACCCTGAGGTAAAAGCACCTTACATCAAAGGAACACTGGCGCAGATTATTCACGAACGTGGGCAAGCAAATATTGATTTTCTGGAAAACCTCCCTGTGGACGAAGGTTTACGCTGGTTACTTTCACTGCCGGGAGTTGGGATTAAAACAGCTTCATTGGTATTGTTATTTAACTTTAGCAAGCCAATTATGCCGGTTGATACCCACGTCCACCGTGTGAGCTTACGGACGGGCTTGGTTCCACCCCGCACCAGTGCCAATAAAGCGCACGATCTTCTCCTCGAAATTCTGCCTAATGAGCCGCATATTCTGTTTAATTTCCATGTGACCTGTTTGCGTCACGGGCAAAAAATCTGCACTTGGAACGCGCCCAAATGTCCTCAATGTCCGATCAACCATTTATGCGATTACTATCACGAAGTTTTCACAGCCAATTCTTAGCAGTGTTACTCAATGTCGCTAATTGCATAGGCTTAGATGCTAGGTCTATGCATGTCTGCCGACAATGATCTACCAGCGAATCTACCGTTTGGTAGATGCTTTGAGCAGCCGTAAACTGCTATCTTGAACACATCCGAAAGAACAATATAAGGAGTGTTCAATGAAGTCAAAGCGTTCGCTAGCATCTATTTTTGCCTCGGTCGGTTTGTTCGCAGCACTGTCCTTCTCAGGGGCGGTACACGCACAGGAGGCAACACCCGATCATGGTGATATGCCCGGTATGTCTGATATGACGATTTCGCCTGAAGTCGGCAAACTGATTTCTGATGTCCGGCAAGGCACAGCGGGCTTCCGTGATTTTGATAGCATCAAGGACAAGGGTTACGGCAAACTCCTCGACTGCTTCACAAACGAAAACATCGGTGGGATGGGTCAGCATTATGTAAATGGTGACTATGCCGGAGATGATGTTGTCGATCCAATGAAGCCAGAGGCTCTGGTTTATGAACCTACCGCAGACGGTAAAATGAACCTCGTGGCATTTGAATACCTCGTGTTTGCGAGTGTTTGGGATCCCAACAATACGGGACGTGAAGCGCCTGTTTTGTTCGATCAATCGTTTCACTTGATGACCAATATCCCTAATACACCGCCGGTCTGGGCGCTGCATCTTTGGCTGTGGACATCCAATCCTGAAGGTGTGTTTGCGGACTTTAACCCGCTGGTATTCTGCCCGTCAGGTCAACCCATCACGGATATGACCCCTAAAACCTAATCGTTGACATCGTAAAGGAACACATAATGCCATTGTATATGGATATTCACCACCATGTCGAAGGATTAACTGCGGAAGCCATTGGTCATGCTCACGAAGCAGACGTGAAAACGCAGCAGAAGTATGGGGCTAAATACCTGCGTTACTGGTTCGACGAAGGTACAGGCAAAGTCTTTTGTCTGATAGAAGCGCCAAGCAGAGAAGCTGCAATTGCCGTTCATCAGGAAGCACACGGCTTGCTGGCTGATGAACTCATCGAGGTCAAAGAAGGCTCGTAGCCGATTGATCGTTTAGTACTTCAGAGACAGTCCAAGGAAACTCGGCTGTCTCTTGATCTCAATTTGCCCATTTGGATTAACGGAGAAAAATATGCATGACGGAGATGCGCTTCGCGAGTTACAAGCGCCATTAAAAGAAAAATACCGAAAAACCCCTGAAGCTGCACTGATTACGCTCAAGGCTCAGGGACGCTTGGGCGAAGGAATTTCCTGTAAAGTTGACACCGGCAAAGTGTTGGTCGAAGCAGGTCTTCACCCAGCAACAGGCGGCAGTGGGCTTTCAGTCTGTTCAGGTGATATGCTGCTAGAAGCACTGGTTGCTTGTGCAGGGGTTACGCTGGCAGCAGTGGCAACTGCTATCAACGTCGAACTTCGAGATGCGACAATCCGTGCGGAAGGCGATCTCGATTTCCGGGGCACATTAGGAGTGTCGAAGGAGGCAGCCGTCGGTTTCCAACAGATTCGACTGTACTTTGATCTGGATACAGCAGCATCCGACGAACAAGTGACAACCTTAATTCGTCTGACTGAACGCTACTGTGTCGTATTACAAACCCTTCGCCAGCCACCCGAAATCAAGGCCACCACTCAGAAAAGTGAACAGTAGTTATGTAGGTAAATCAGATCGTGTTCAATGACACTCTAATGGGAATCAATCTTAGCTGGCCTTTGCGATTGGGAGTCGTACAGAAAACTCGCTGCCCTCGCCCAATTGGCTCTGCACGTCGATAATGCCCGCGTGGCGATCAAGAATGGTTTTGGTAATCGTCAGCCCAAGGCCGAAACCACCTGTTTGCGTTCCTCTCGCAGGGTCAACCCGATAGAAACGCTCAAATATGTGAGGTAGATCCTCGGCTGAAATACCGATACCATTGTCACGCACACAAATCACAATGCGGTCTGCATCGCATATCGTAGAGATGCTAATTTCGCCGCCGCTTGGCGTATAACGGATAGCGTTGACCAATAGGTTCGAAAGTGCCACCGTGAGTTCATCTTTGTTTGCAAGAACCTGTGGCAACTCTTTACCCGGGCTGAAATGAAGCTGCGCCCCAGTCTTTCCTGCTAACGGACGACTGAACTCAATGACATAATTCACAAGATCATTCACATCCAGATTAAATAGGTCGCTGCATTCATCTTTCTCTAAACGCAGCAGTGTCAACATACTTTCAACCATCTCCGCGAGACGTTCCGTCTGCTGCTCTACAGAATCCAAACGAACCGAATGTTGTCCAGCTAATTCCTTGCGTAAAAGATATTGGCTGACTTTCATAGAGGTCAAAGGTGTGCGCAAGTCGTGTGACATATTGCTTATAAACCGCTGTAAAAGCTGCACACGTTCACGTTCGATTGTAAGTTCTAACGTCTGCTTTTCAATTTGCTTACGCGCTGTGATGTCATACAGCATGACCAAGCGCCCGACCAATTCGCTACGGCGATTATGTAACGGTGTAATCTGCAATTCGTAATATGGCCCAAGCTCGGTCATGGCAATTTCAATCTTAATTTCCTTGGCTTCCCCAAACTCTCCTAAAATAGGATATTGATGGGGCAAAAAATCAACTGCCGGTTTTCCTATTACAGCTTTTTCGCTACAGCCAAGTATTTGTTCCGCAGCATGGTTCATGCCAGCAATACGTCCTTTGAGGTCAATCAGAATGATTCCGCTTTTGACGTTTTTGAAAATGAGGTCATACGCAACCGGCACAATATCCATGAAACGAAACTGTGTCATTCCTAGCAGCATAACGACACCGGAAAAGGCCATTACCAATATTGTTGGGTCAAAAGGCGCCAAGCAGGCTAAGTCCAGCCATATGCGCGGTGTAGACACCCATAGGGGCCGCCGAAGCCAAAATCACCAGCCAAGCCTGACTACGAAATATCGCTTGCGCTCGAATGATTGAGCGCAGCAAAAGCAGCCAACTAACTATGAATATAAAGTAGCTGTAACCCATCCAAATCCAAAACACGGGGCCATAAGCTATGACATGCCCTATCACCAGACCATCTTCATGAACAAATTCGTATGAGCGATAAAGTAGTTGATGGGATTCAGCAAAAAATGCCAAACACAAGGTAACGCCGGGGACAATTGCCAATAGAGACAGCGTTACTCGGTTGAGCCAACGTCCCTTGCTGCTATACTGAATAGCAAAGATACCCCAAAAAAATACGATCCCTGTTATCCCTAAATAGATCACCCGATCCATCACAAGCTTCAATACGGGCGCAACAAAGGCGATTTCCAAACAGGCGCCGATGGCGTAAATCGCACAAAATAGCATTGCCATCGACCAAGCAGTTGCGCCGGGTGCAGGTCGTAAAGCCCAAGTACGAGCCGAAAGAATCAGCATTAATATGGCAACCAGTATATATACTGGAATGATTAAGGTGAATTGGAACAGCATCCGATGATGATCCTCCGGCAGGGAGTCTTCGAAAACTGATACTACTATAAAAATGGAATTTTGTAGGCAACAAGTATTCCATTATGGTAGTGTATCATGTCTCGGCCTATAGAAGCCTTAATACCTGTAATAAAGTCTTCGTATATAGCCTAAAAGCTCAACAAAATACGATAACCCTACGTTGCGTGCCGTTCTAGTTCATCATAAAATCAGCCAAGAAGTTTGTATAAATTGAATTGAGAAAATAGATGGTTGAGAAACAAATCGGTGAGATCGTTATTCGTACACCGAACATGCAAAAAATGGTGGCATTTTATCGAGATGTTATCGAGTTGGAACTTTTTAAAACGATGGGAACGATGCAGTTTTTTAAGGTTTCAGAAGGTTTCGGAGGGCAAACACAAGCCATTGGCTTATTTGAATTGGGCGAGGTTTCAGATGTCGATGACACAGCTTTTGAGGGTCATGATGTCCGTAAAACACCATTCCATCACTTTGCTTTTATCATCAACCAAAAAGACTACCACAACGAACTCAAGCGAATATCTACCTTGGGTTATGAACTCCAGACAATGGAGCATTCTTTAACACAATCTCGTTCATTTTACCTCTATGATCCAGACGGAAACACAGTTGAATTTGTCTGCCACGATCCGACTATTCCACTAGCACAATAGATCAAAGCGCTAGAAAGTCTTACCTTTATAATCATTAGGATAATAGACGAATAACCGTTTCTTTTGCCGGGAGTTTAGCCATGACCCGTACCAACGATCTACTCCACCTGCTGAACGTCCAGTTCCCTATTGTTCAGGCACCGATGGTGGGTGTGTCCACGCCACAACTGGCAGCAGCGGTAAGCAATGCCGGGGCACTAGGCTCAATCGCTCTGGGAGCCAGCACGACACAACAAGCACAGGAGATGATTCAGGCCACGCGAGCACTGACAGATAAGCCTTTTAATGTCAATTTGTTCTGTCACCGTCCAGCCGTTGCCAATCCTGTGCGAGAGGCGACTTGGCTGACTCACCTCGCACCGTTCTTCGCCGAGTTTGGCACTCAACCGCCTGCGTCGCTGACTGAAAGTTATAAGAGCTTTCTTGCTAATGAAACGATGCTGGATATGCTACTCACTGAACAGCCTTCTGTAGTCAGTTTCCACTTTGGTCTCCCACCTGTCAAATGGATACACGACTTACATGAAGCTGGCATCACCACTTTGGCCTGTGCTACGACCCCCGAAGAAGCCTCCTTGATTGAGGCTGCTGGTGTTGATGTTGTGATTGTTCAAGGTGTTGAGGCTGGCGGCCATCGTGGCGTGTTCGATCCCAAGCATGATGAGGCCATTGGCACCTTCGCACTTATCCAGCTCATTTCGAAACATTCTCGCTTACCAATCATTGCCGCTGGCGGCATTATGGATGGACAAGGTATAGCAGCGGCCATGCGTTTGGGTGCGGCAGCAGTGCAGCTTGGTACAGCCTTTATCCTATGCCCGGAGTCGTCGGCCAACGCCCAATACCGTGCAGCCCTGCAAAGCGAACGTGCGTACCACACACAAATCACCGCCGCGATTTCTGGTCGCCCTGCGCGCGGTATGGTAAACCGACTGTTCACAGATGTCGACAGACCAGACGTACCAGCCTTGCCAGATTACCCAATCACTTACGATGCAACTAAAGCGCTGTCTGCGGCTGCGAACGCTCAAGGCAATTATGACTTCGCCGTGCAATGGGCCGGTCAAGCTGCGTCTCTCGCACGAGCGCTGCCAGCAGCTCAGTTAGTCGAGACATTGGTGCATGAATGGCACTCGGAAAACGGTTGATAATGCTATTCAATCAATTCGTGAGTGACTGTGCGAAGTCACCCGAAAAGTACCAGCAGTACAAGACGTTTAAGTAAGGACGTACTTTACTTACGGCTTAACGTAACAACAGGGATGACCCGTGAGGTTTTGTGTTTGTATTCAGAGAATCCGGGATTAATTGCTTCCATTTTCTCGTACAATGTTGTGCGTTCCGGTTCTGAAGGCACCGCCGCTACCGCAGGGAATTGCTCCGTGCCAACTTCTACAGAAACGTCAGAATCGGCAAGAAGATTACGATACCAATCCGGATCAGTATCAGCGCCACCTTTAGAGGCTATGACAACGTAACGGTTACCGTCCGTAAAATACGCCACCGGGTTAATCCGTTCTAATCCGCTTTTTGTCCCTTTTGTATGCAACAAAAGGAGATTAGTATGTTCAAATTGTCCACCAACCTTACCCTCGTTTGCTCGAAACTCTTCAATAATTGCCTTATTCCAGTCGCTCATTCGATTTTCCCCCATACATTTTTCAATTAGCAAGTCTGAAGAATAGGATGCCTCAAGTAAAGCTAAATCTTACTATCCTTGTTGATTTATGGATTGTCCTTTCAGGCGAAGCGAGTTAGAAACGACAAAGATGCTACTGAAGGCCATTGCTCCGGCTGCCAACATTGGCACGAGCAAGCCAAAAACTGCTACGGGTATAAGAATGATGTTATAGACGAACGCCCAGAATAGGTTCTGATAAATGGTTCGCATGGTGGCTTTACTCAGACCAATGGCACGTGCCACACCGCGCAAATCACCGCTCATCAGTGTCAGATCGCTGGCTTCCATCGCAATATCTGTGCCGGTTCCAATTGCAATACCTACATCAGCTTGTGCCAGAGCTGGTGCATCATTAATACCGTCACCGACCATCGCGACATGTTTACCACCAACTTGCAACTGTTTAATGGCATCCGCTTTTTGACCGGGCAGTACTTCTGCCATTACGCGTGTGATACCGACTTGAGCAGCAATGGCCGCCGCCGTCCGTTGGTTATCACCTGTAATCATGACCACTTCTAATCCCAGTGATTGAAGATTTGCAACTGCTTCACGCGAACCGTCTTTAATGGTATCAGCGATACCTAGAATTCCGGCTGCTATACCATCAATGATAATTACGATGGCGGTTTTCCCGGCAGTTTGCAACGTCTCAATTCGCGACGCATAGTCCTTATCGGAGATACCCTGCTCACTTATAAATCGTGGGCTTCCAATCAGAACGTTGCGGTTTTCAACCGTAGCGCGAATACCCTGTCCAGACATCGACTTGAATCCTTGTGGCTGAACCAGTGAATAACCTGCTTTTTCGGCAGCTTTTACCACTGCTTGAGCCAATGGATGCTCACTGCCGCGCTCGGCGATGGCTGCTAGCCGTAATAGATCAGCCTCGCTAAAGCTATTCAAAGCAATGAGATCAGTAACACTCGGTTCACCTTTGGTCAATGTACCTGTTTTATCAAGCGCGACGACTTGCAAGCGATGAGCATTTTCCAATGCTTCACTGTTCTTGAACAGAATACCCATTTCCGCGCCTTTGCCCGTTCCAACCATAATGGCAGTTGGGGTCGCTAATCCCAAAGCACAAGGACAAGCGATGACCAACACCGCGACTGCATGAACCATAGCCGTTGTAAAAACGACATGCCCCAAAACCAGCCAACCCACAAATGTGAGCGCCGCTAACACCAGCACAATAGGCACAAAAACACTCGACACTTGGTCGGCCACACGTTGAATTGGGGCTTTCGATCCTTGGGCTTGTTCGACCAAACGCACGATCTGCGACAGGGCTGTACGTGAACCGACAGCAGTCGCCTCGATAACCAAGCGACCTTGTTTATTAATCGTCGCGCCGATGACAGAGCTACCAACAGCTTTATTGACGGGCAAACTTTCACCCGTGAGCATCGATTCATCAATCGAGGATCTTCCTTCAATGACCACACCGTCAGTTGGGATACGTTCACCGGGACGGACGATTAGCCGATCACCTTCAATCACGGTATCGATCTGTACTTCAACTTCTTGCCCATCGCGCAATAAAGTCGCCGTTTTTGGTGCAAGTCCAATGAGCGACTTGATCGCTTCACTGGTACGCCCTTTTGCACGAGCTTCAAGCAGTTTACCGAGTGTAATCAGCACTAAGA
>JACDGI010001020.1 GCA_013821665.1 Anaerolineae bacterium | reverse complement strand
ATGTATCATCGACCAACTTATGCACAGATTTGATCAATTGAAATTTGGGCATCGTGTTTGAGTGAGTTGATTCATCCTGGAAATAAGATCCACCTAATGGAACTTGTTAATACCATTCAACGTTTATGGGGTAAAGGTAGCGAAGCTGCGGCGAAGTGCAACTTTATTAAGGGAGAATAAAGGAGGGGTATGATCACGATGTTGGAACAAGATAGCGATAGACAGTGGCTTTTGAAATCCGGTAGTCTTTCATTAACTCGCGGATCAAGTCACCATTTTGTCGGCGCTGGCGTAATTCGGCAATCTGCTCATCGGTCAACTTGGGTTGCGCCCCAAAGTGGATTCCCTTCGCTTTGGCTTTGTGGATACCATCCATCTGACGCTCATGTAGTGAACGCTGAGATCGATGCCTACTATAAGGTGACAACATCGTGACCTAGTTTCTTGTAGGTTAGAATTTGCCTTACGTTTATACAGAACGGGAGGCAATATATGGAAACGATTTGGGTCGCTGATCGTATCCGACTCTACCAGCTTATGCGTGAGCATCCGGATTGGTCAATCAGTCATTTGGCACAAGTCCTTGGCTACAGCCTCAGTTGGGTCAAAAAATGGCGACGACGCTTGCGCGAAATGAAACATCCTCAATTGGAAATGTTTCAAAGCCATTCTCGTGCTCCAAAACATCGCTCTAGGATCAGCCAATGGTTACGTGGAGTCATCCTAACCCTGCGCGATAGCTTATCGGAACTCTATCACCGGCCAGCAGGCGCGAAAACCATTTTATATCATTTACAACAAATACAACCGCCGCTGGATGAGTGTATTCGAGGGTCTAGCTACACCATCAACAAGATTCTGCACCAAGCTGGGTGCATTCAACAGCGGTTGATTTACCACCCGCATCCCATTCCGCGCCCAGAACCCATGACGGAATGGGAATTCGATTTCGGATTGGTCAGCATCGGGAAGCAGCGCTGGTTAGAATTCTTCCTTGCTGTAGACCGGGGGACATCGATCTGGGTCGCTAACCAAGCATCCGAACGTTTCCACGCTGATACTGCGCTGGTGACGATTGCTGAGATGCTTTTCACCAATGGACTGCCACAGCGTCTGCGCTTTGACCGCGATACCCGCTTGGTCGGTAGTTGGGGCAGTGATGGCTATCCCTCGGCGTTAGTGCGTTTTCTGCGCTGCTTAGGCATTGAGCCCGACATCTGCCCACCCCGTCGCCCCGATCTGAAACCCTTCGTCGAGCGCGGTGTTCGCACCATGAAGCATGAGTGTCTGGATGTCCTCAAACCGAGCGATGTGCCGACCATGGAGGATGTGATGTCGGCTCAACGCCAGTTCTACAACAGTCAACGCCCCAACCAAAGCCTGAGTTGTGGCAATCAACCGCCCTATCAAGCGTTCCCGAACTTGCCCACGCTGCCCACCGTCCCCAACACCGTCGATCCAGACCGTTGGTTACAGGATTATCATGGCCGTATGTTCCGGCGACGGGTATCGGCATCAGGCGTAGTCGAGGTGGATAAATATAGCTATTACGTCGGTCAAGTTTATGCCAAGCAGCCGGTCGCCCTCCAGCTGGATGCTCACGAACAGATGTTGCATGTCTCACATCAGGGGAAAATCGTGAAGCACTTGCCGCTTCAAGGATTGCACCGCCACATTCTGTCGTTTCAGGATTATGTGATGCTGATGGTCGAAGAAGCTCGCTCGATTGAGCGTTATTTGTCACTCAAGGGGAAAATCGTCAGCATAGATAACGGCTAAATCACAGCTTATTTCTGCGTCGTTTGACCAAGCCTAATTCCCTATGCATCCCACTTGGTCACGATGTTGCAGTACTCTGCTAGGCATCAATCTTGTAGAATACTACAGCTCCCAACATGTTGAACAGTAAGCGTCCGGTGGCATCGCTGGTGTCAATATGGGGGTATTGATATTAAATCAGCGAAAAGCATCGGTAGTGTGGTTCAAATTTTCAATCTACTGTGAAGCAATCAGGATGTCCTCAATTATTCTTTGACGACAAGAGGGCGCAAGCCTTCGTC